>CAZUSN010000001.1:0-33439 GCA_964623035.1 uncultured Dehalococcoidaceae bacterium
GGGGAATGAGATTTGAGACCCCTGGGAGAATTAATCTGGAGGAAATATTTGGCCAGGCTCAACCTCCGCCACCTCCGGAGGCACGCTATGATATCACCATTAACAAAGAACAGGCAACTCAGGGATTGGAAAAAGACCTTGTCCGGAAGGGGAGAAAACTGAGAGTAAAAATTCCCGCCGGAGTAAAAACCGGCACCAGGATAAGGCTGCGCGATGCTCGGCAGATAACTGATGGACAACCGGGAGACATAATCATTCTGGTCAAGGTCAGGTAAAATAGGTTGTTAGACAATTTCGATAATAGATAATAAATGGAGAGGTGAAAATGGCGCTGGGAATGCTCTATCGGGAAGAATTAAAGGAATATGACTTTGGGCCCGGTCACCCTTTTCGCGGCGACCGCTATCAAGATTTCCCCCGCTTCCTGAGGGAAAACCTCGCCGAAGACGACAATTACCGAATTCTCGAAGCTGAGCCAGCAGAGGACCAAGATTTAAGGCTCATTTGCCGCCAGGAATACATTGATTTCACCAGGGAATACTATAAAGCAGCCAACCTCGGGGTAACCTATTCTGGTCAGTTCTTCAGATTTCACAGCGGGGACAACATGCCCATGGGCCGACCGGGAAAGCTGGAAGAGGCAGCCAGATTGATTGTGGGACAAGCCAAAAAGGCGTGTCAGTTGGTTCAAGGTGGTGAATTCAAGAAAGTGGTCTCCATCGGCGGCGGGCTGCACCACGCCAAACCTTCCTATGGGGAGGGCTTCTGCCTCTACAATGACGTTGCTTTCTGCGCTTTATATCTCTTGCAGGAGTATAAGCTGGAGAGAATCCTCATCCTGGATACCGATGCCCACGCCGGGAACGGAACCGCTGAGTATTTTTATGAAGACAGGAGAGTCTTGTTCATTGACCTGCACCAGGACCCCAGAACCCTTTATCCCGGCACCGGCTTCGCCTATCAAATTGGTGCTGGAGATGGCAAAGGCTTTACCGTCAACATACCCCTGCCACCCTATGCCGGTTATGATTCTTACCAACTGGTTTTTGAGTCCATCGTCCAGCCTATTGTCGAGGAATTCAAACCCCAGATTATCATCCGAAACGGCGGCTCCGACCCGCATTTTAATGATGGGCTGACCAACCTCGGGCTGCCGGTAAGAGGTTTCAGGATGATTGGGGAAAAAGTTAGGGAAATGGCTAAGATTTGCCATGATAAGGTTATCGACCTGATTGCCTCCGGTTACAATCGAGAGATTTTGCCCTATGCCTGGCTGGCTCTGATTACAGGGCTGGCGGGCATTGACTTGAAAATAGAGGAACCCTGGCTTATCTCTCAACAGATAAAAACCGACCCGGCTCTTGCCGAGACGGAAAGGGTTATCAAAGAGGTAAAACACCATCTGAAGGAATATTGGGCATGTTTTCGGTAAAAAAATTTAGCGCCAGCCCTTGCAATCTGTCTTTGCTTTGACTATAATGCCCCTTGTGGTGAAATAATCTGAAATGCAGGAGGAACGCTAATGCCCAAATTCAGCGCTAATTTAACCATGCTTTTTACCGACGTTGATTTCCTGGACCGCTTTGCCCGAGCGGCCAAAGCCGGCTTCAAAGGGGTGGAATGCCAGTTCCCCTATCAATGGCCGAAGGAGGAGATAGCGGAAAGGCTGGCCAAAAACGGGCTAGAAATGGTACTGCACAATCTGCCGGCAGGCAACTTTGCTGCCGGAGAGCGGGGCATCGCCTGCTTGCCGGGGAGAGAGGGAGAATTTCAGGAGGGGGTGGGCAAAGCCATAGAATACGCCAAAGCCTTAAGCTGTCCGCGCCTCAACTGTCTCGTTGGCTTAACTCCCAAGGATGTGCCTGCTCAGAAGGTGCGCCAGACCCTGGTGAATAACCTGCGGTTTGCCGCCACTGCCTTAGGGAAAGAAGGCATTCCCTTACTGGTGGAGGCACTAAATAAGTATGATTTCCCCGGATTTTATCTTGTTTATACTCAGGATGTTCTTCAGTTATTTGGCGAAGTCAATCACCCGAACCTCCGGCTTCAGTATGACATTTACCATATGCAAGTCATGGAGGGTAACTTGACCAAAACCATTCGAGATAATGTTAACCGTATCGCTCATATTCAATTCGCCGATAATCCGGGGCGGCATGAGCCGGGAACCGGCGAAATCAATTTCCCCAATCTATTCCGTTTCATTGATGAGTCAGGATACACTGGCTGGATTGGCTGTGAATACAAGCCGGCTGGTGTGACTGAAGAAGGCCTGAAATGGGCAAAGTCATATCTTAAAGGAGGGAAGAAATAATGGCAAATCTTGGATTTATTGGACTGGGGATAATGGGTAAGCCAATGGCTGGGCATCTGCTCGCCGCTGGACACACTGTCCATGTTTACGATGTGGTCCCAGAGGCAGTCAAGGAGCTGGTGGGAAAAGGTGCCGTAGCCTGCAGCAACGCTAAGGAAGTAGCCCAGAAATCCGACATCACCTTCACCATGGTGCCGGACACGCCAGATGTGGAAGCTGTACTGTTTGGTAAGAATGGTGTCGCTGAGGGAGTCAAGCCGGGCTCCATCGTGGTGGATATGAGCTCCGTCTCCCCGATTGCCACTAAAGAGTTTGCCAAAAAGTTAGCGGCTAAGAAAGTGGAGATGCTTGATGCCCCCGTTTCCGGCGGTCAGGTAGGCGCACAAAATGCTACCCTTTCCATTATGGTAGGCGGCAAGCCGGAGGTTTTTGAAAAAATCAAGCCCTATTTTCAACTCATGGGCAAGAACATTGTCCATATTGGCAGTAACGGAGACGGGCAGACCTGCAAGGTGGCTAACCAGATTGTGGTCGGGATAACCATCATGGCTATCAGTGAAGCCCTTCTCTTTGCCTCCAAGGCTGGTGCTAACCCGGCGAAGGTAAGAGAAGCCTTACTCGGTGGCTTTGCCAATAGCCGCATCCTGGAATTGCATGGCAAACGTATGATTGAGCGCACCTTTGCCCCCGGCTTTCGCATCCGGCATCAGCAAAAGGACCTCAATCTGGCTCTGCAAGGAGCCCGCACCTTAGGAATGAGCTTGCCCGGTACCGCCGTAGCACAGGAACTGTTCAACGCGGTCTCTGCCCAAGGCGATATTGACCTAGACCACTCTGCCCTAGTATTGGCTCTGGAAAAGCTCGCCAACCACAAAGTCAGCGGGTAGTCAACTGATACCTTACCCCAATCGTAACAAAGATAGAGGGTGGGAGGGACAAAACCCCTCCCACCTTTTTCCCCGTTTCCCCTCAGGGAACAAACCTAAATCCCCAGGTGCAACTACAAATCACTTTTTATAAGAAAACTCCTACAAAGCGCCATCAAAATTCCGACCGGTATCGTCGCTTTTTAATTATCAGCCAAATTTCGATTTGGAACGTACTAATGTACTGCTTTATGTCTATGACCAAAGGACTATTGTCATTGAAGGGGGCGCCAGATAAGATAAATTGGGGTGTTGTTACCACATTGTAATCTTTTTGTAACTACATCTTAACGTGTTGGGGGTGTTGTTTAACGTTTTTGTAACTACACAAATGTATACTAAAGTCACCTATTGGTTAAGTAAACACATGAATGCTAAAGAAAGGATGATGGAACGGCCCATGTCATCTACAGAGGAAGTACTGGATAGGATGTTAACCCTGAATGAAGTAGCCTACCTTCTACACGTCCACCCCAGCACGGTCAGACGGTGGCAGAAAAAGGGTCAGCTGAGAGCATACCGCCTCGGTCCAAAGAGTGTTATAAGATTCAGGAAGGAGGATGTGTCCAATTTCCTTAATTTGACTAATGGGTCGCAGGATGAATATGGCTTGGTGAGGTTGGGCAAATAGTCATTCAATAAAGCCGATGTACCTGCCTGAAGAGGTTTTAAAATAATTAAGAAGAGCCAGCGAGGAAAAATAAGTTCGGAAGGAAGTTGAATTAAAGATGCCAGATTATCCTTTGGAAGAGTCCCAGACCATAGAACATCAGAGCAAGCTGCGCAAGCATTTGATTCAGCCTGAGGCCTTAAGATTGATTCCAGAGGCATTAGCCAGGAAATACAATGCCATACCTCTGGAAATAAGCGGTAATGTCTTACATGTGGCTATGGCAAACTCTGCCGATATCATAGCTCTGGAAGCCCTGGCCAGCCAGAGCCAAATGCACATCGTGCCTGAGACCGCCAGTGCTGAGGAAATTCGAGAAGCTATTGATTTTAATTATCAATCATATGAAGAAATTGAGAAACAGATTTCCAGTATCTCTTTACCCACTGAAGAGGAACGAATTAGACTGGATACGGTTACCGATGCCCCCGTAGCTCGGGCGCTCGCCCTCATCATCGATGAAGCGGTTAAAGCCCGAGCTTCTGACATCCATCTTCATCCCCAGGAAGATAAATTACTGGTACGCTGTCGTATTGATGGCACACTGCACAATATGCTTACCTTACCTTTGATGACAGCTACTCCGCTTATTTCTCGAATTAAAATCCTGGCTAATATGAATATCGCTGACCACCATCGCCCTCAGGACGGACAGTTTTCCATCACCACCAAAGGCGGTCAGTCAATCGATATTCGTGTTGGCACTGTAGCCACGGTCTATGGTGAGATGGCCGCCCTGCGGCTTCTCGATAAATCCAGAATCATTATGACCCTGACGGATTTAGGATTTCTTCCGGAATGTCTGAACAAGTATCAAGAGATGCTTAATGTCCCCTACGGTATGATTTTAGTCAGTGGCCCTACTGGTTCTGGTAAAACGACCACCCTTTATGCTTCGGTCAATTGTCTTGACTGTACCGGGACCAATATCATCACCATTGAAGACCCCGTAGAATACCGGTTCAGGAATATTAATCAGATTCAGGTTAATCCCCGGGCTGGTCTTACTTTCGCCAGTGGACTCAGGTCCATATTACGTCTTGACCCTAACGTGATATTGGTTGGTGAGATACGTGATGCCGAAACAGCCAGAATCGCTGTCCAGGCAGCGCTCACCGGGCATCTGGTACTATCCTCCATCCACGCCAATGATGCCGTAGGCGTCGTCTTCCGCCTCCTTGATTTGGGTATTGAGCCCTTCCTAGTGGCCTCGGCACTTATTGGAGTAGTGGCACAACGAATGGTACGTCGGACGTGTCCCGATTGTGCTCAGTTAATGGAAATTCCCTTGGTAGAGCAAATGGCTTACGCCAAGGAAACAGGTGAAAAGCGGCGCGAGTTCGTTTGCGGTACCAGCTGCAAATCATGTTCCTATACCGGCTACCGGGGGCGAACCGGTATCTTCGAACTACTCCAGATAACTGACGAGATAAGAATGATGTTGCTCAAGGGCACTACCTCTAACCAGTTACGAGTTCAAGCAATTAAAGATGGGATGAAGCCTCTGGTTAAAGATGGGATGCTGAAAGTAAAAGCAAATATCACCACTACTGCCGAAGTCTTACGTAACGCTTATTCCTCGGATTAGTTAACTCCCCAAAGTCTCTAAGATGAAACTAAGGGGAATGTATGGAATGTATGGTAGGTAGGTGAAATGGTCTTTCAATACGTAGCCTATAATGAAAAGGGAGAGGTAGTCAAAGGCAGATTACCTGCCCTAAATGAAGAAGCAGCCACAGACCTACTGGGCTACGCGGGTTATCAAGCAATTAGCCTCAAACCGTATATCCCATTTTTTAACACAGAAAAGCTATCAGCCATCTTTTCCCAAGTGAAATCGAACGAGATAATACTCTTTTATCGCCAGCTAGCTATGCTTCTCGAATCCGGTATTGATATTGTTGCTTCCCTCGAGTTGCTCCAGGAGCAGGCAACCAACCGTGCCCTAAAGAAAGTTTTAGGTGAAATAATCTCTGACCTCCGCGGCGGCTATCAGCTATCGAAAGCTCTGAGCAAATATCCTCGGGTCTTCTCGTCCATTTACTGTCGGCTACTGAGCGTAGGAGAACAGAGCGGCGACCTTGAGACAGTGCTGAATCAGGTCGCTGAATATATGGATAAGGAAGCTACTACCGCCAAACAGACTAAAAATGCCCTGATGTATCCGGTGATTACTTCTGTCGTCACCGTTGTGGTCATAGTCATACTGGTTACCTTTGTCTTGCCCAGCTTTGGTAGTCTCTACAGTTCCCTCGGGGTTGATTTACCAGCTTCAGCCCAGATGATGATCGACACCGCTAAGATAATCCAAAACAACTGGACGTATCTTATGCTGACGTTTTTCGGCATCGCTATCTCAGGCCTTCTCTATATCAGGACTCAGAGTGGCCGATACAAGTGGGACAAACTAGTCCTGCGTTTACCAATGATAGGGCGAGTGAGTCATCTTAGTGAACTTGCCCGCTATTGCCGGAGCATGTCGTTGCTCTTCCATGCTGGTTTGCCCTTGACTGAAGTTATGCCTTTACTTGTTCAGAGCAGCAGCAATCGGGTGCTGGCTAAGGCACTTATTGAGGTTCAGCAAGATATGGTAAAAGGCGAGGGCTTATCCCAGCCAATGGCAAAGAATAAATTTTTTCTGCCCATGATGGTGCAGATGGTCAGGGTTGGTGAAGAAACGGGCAACCTTGATGTTACTTTGCGTTCTGTGGCTCGAAGCTATGAAGCCGAAGCCGAAGATAAGACCCGCTCACTCATTGCCTTAATTCAACCGGCAATGACGCTGATTATCGGACTGGTCATTGGTTTGATTGCCTTATCGTTGCTTTCAGTGATGTACTCTGTGTATGGGAAGGGGTTCTAGCTACCAATTGAGGAGAAGTCAATGCGACTGTTTCGGATAATATTCAAATTTCTTCACGGTGAGTCAGGGGTAACCTTCATTGAAACAGCTGTGGCTCTGGCTATTTTAGGCATAATTGGGGTCACCTTCCTTAATGGACTGACCACAGCCTCCAAATCGGTTCTTATCGCCGATAGGCAGACGACAGCCATGAGCCTGGCTCAAAGTCAAATGGAGTGGGCCAAGAATGCGAGTTATTCCTATGAGGCTACCGGATATCCCCCCGCACCAATACCCGACAGCAAGGATTATATTGATTATTCAGCGGCAGTCAGCGCTGAGCCTTTGAACACACCCGATGATGGTATCCAGAAGATAACCGTCAGGGTCTATCATTCTGGTGAACAAATAACGATACTGAAGGGTTACAAGGTAGACAGATGAAGCAAGGCGAAAAGGGTTTTACTCATCTTGAGCTGATAATCGCTCTTTCCATCATGGCTCTGGTAGGCGTGGCCACTGCCTTAGCTACGTTCCAGGTATTCAAAGGAACTGAGCTCAGCAACACCCATATGACGGTGGTAAACCAGGTACAGAACGCGGGCTACTGGATTAGCCGTGATGCCCAGAGGGCACAGAGCGTCACTACTGATAATTTAACACCGCCCGATTTCTTGCTCATTAGCTGGACTGACTGGGCTGACCCCGATGACCCAATTTACCATACCGCAACCTATTTTTTTGAAGATTTGACTGACGGGATTGGAAAACTGAAGCGGAGTCACTGGAGCAGCGCCGGGGCAAATGAAGAGACCCTTGTTGCTGAGCATATGTATTATGACCCTGATGACCCTGAGAAGACCTGTAAAACCAGCTATCAGTCCACAGTATTAACCGTACAAATAACCGCGGTCCGTGGCGATGACAGTGAAATCAGAGAATACAAGATTAAACACCGCTCAAATCTTTAACTTGTTGGGGAATGAAATGCTAAGGCTGCTGAAAAAGCTTATACGTGATGAGAAAGGGCAAGTCCTGCCCGCAGTCCTGGGTTTGCTGGTATTGGGGGGGCTGATAATTGCCCCAAGTATCAATTATGTCAGCACCTGCCTCAATAGCAGCCGAATGATTAATGCTGGCATCAGAGGAACCTATGCCGCTGACGCCGGTATCGAAGATGCTCTGTGGTCATTAGCCAAAGGCTCGCCCCCTCCAGCGCAACTATCGGAAAACCTTAATCAAATGAGCGTAGAGATAGAGACGGAAAATAACGGATACTATACTCTGTATCTTGGTGAGCTAATCGAGCCTGGTAAACATAATGATTACCTTGATGTAGATGGAGAGATGGTGTGGGATGAAGAGGAGGAGGCTTATAAATATACCATCAATATCACCTGGCAGGCTGAACCGGGGGCACCGGATATAAAATTGCAGCAGGTTGGGGCGAGAATTCCCGTGGGCTATAGCTACCAAACAGGGTCAGCTGCCAATTTTGAGGAAAACCTGTCCACCGATGAACCGGATGAGTTATTAGATGAACAGGGTGCCTACATGCTCAACTGGGTACTTAGTCCACCACTGCCCAGCATTTCCCCAAGTAACCCGGTGCGAACCCAAACTTTCTACATCACCGGAGAGGGGAACCCGGAAGGTCATTATGCCTGGGTGGTAGCCAACCGAACAGACGTCGGTGCGGTGGGTGAAATTGCCGGCGCATACTACCAAATTACGGCCACAGCCACTAGCCCTGAAGACGGCCGGACGACAGCGCAAATAGTGGCTGATGTAGTGGTCGGTTTAGATGGAACCTATATCCTGTCCTGGCAGGTGTTAAATTAGACATATTAGAGGAGCACGGTATTGAAGATAAGTAAAACCAGTTGGCTGGTAATAATTATCGGTATTTTTCTCATTTTATTAGCTAGCCTCGGTGTAGTTCGTTCTCAGCAGGTTCGCGAGCAAAATGACCTGAAAGAGAAACTTGCCCTGACCCAGTTGAAGTTACAGGCGATTCAGCTGGACCCATTCTCCCAGCGAGAGGGAGAATTAGAAGAACAGCTGAGTCAAACCCTGGCGCAGTCTGAAACTGCCCGGTCTATACTTTCCCAGCCCATCGGGTGCATCATGGTCAGTGACCTCTTGTTTGACCTTGCCGAAGCTAATAAGGTAAACATCACCGAAATCACTTCATCAGGTATGGCTGATAGCAATTTAGAAGGGGTTCCCTGCTTAGCGCTGACACTTAGGACCGGGGTCAAGGGAGAAGTAGCTGACCTGGTTAATTTTATCACCACGCTGAATAATGAGCTGAGTACCGGTTTCGTTCAGTCAATGGAAATGACCATTCCTGAATCGAAAGAACAGCCGTCGGCTAAAATCCAGCTCATCGTTTACACACATAAAGGTGACTAGTTATGGCTAAAGAAACGGTTACTTTATATATTGATGACACCAGTATCCGGATGCTTTTAACCCAGGGCAAACGGATTAAGAAATGGGCTGACCTGCCCTTGGAGCCGGGCTTAGTTAAAAATGCCACCGTCCTGAAAGAGGCAGAGGTTGCTGCCAAAATTAGACAGCTCTTTCAAGTCCGGAAGGTAAAGGCAAAGAAGATTAACATCGGTGTGAGCGGACTACGCTGCTTATCTCGACCGCTTACGCTACCCCAATTGCCTAAAGTTATGCTGGACGAAGCGGTGAGGCGGGAAGCAAAAAGAGTGCTCCCAGTGCCGTCAGAGAAACTTTATCTTTCCTGGCAGTCTCTCCCTGGCCCGGAAGGAAAAAGTCAGGTTTTCCTAGTCGCTATACCTATCCAGTCAACCGATTCCCTCTTCAAAATGCTGCATCAGGCGGGGCTCAAGGCAGACCTCATGGACTTAAAACCATTGCTCTTAGCCAGAGCAGTAAAGGAAAAAACAGCTATAATTGTTGATGTCCAGCCGAATGAATTTGACATCGTCATTATGGTCAATGGCATCCCTCAGCCCATCCGCACTGTATCCTTTCCCAGCGAAACGCTATCCTGGCAAAAGAAGCTGCCCATGATAAAAAATGAACTCAATCGAACTATGGAATTTTACAATGCTAATAATCCGGATGAGCCCCTTGCCTCCGATGTACCTGTATTCGTTTCTGGGGAACTGGCTAACCAAGCAGAGCTTTGTCAATCCTTATCTGATGAACTTGAACATCCTGTTTCACCGATACTATCACCACTGGAATACCCGGCGGGATTAGACCCAAATCGTTATATGGCTAACATTGGCATGGTTCTCAAGAAGCTCCCCTCCAATGAGACCGGGCTTTCCGTAACCGCTTTAAACGTTCTGCCCGAAGTTTATCAACCTGAACCTATTTCTATAACCAGAATTCTGGTGGTGCCCGCCGCCGTTATTGCCATTGGTTTTGTTCTCCTGCTCGGTATGCTCATTCAGAATACCTCTGCCGACATCGCCAAAACACACAGCCAGATGGATGCCACCAACCAGCTCCTCCAGCAAAAGCTAGCCGAGAAACAAGAAATGGCAGATAAAATTGCTGGGCTGGAAAAGAAAATTAATCAGGCAAAGACCTCCGGTGGTAATTTTGCCGCTGCCGTGGCTAACCTTGAAAAACAATCTAAAGAGTTTAACAGTGATTTAGCAGTAACCATAAACAGCTTGCCCGCCAAGGTAAGTCTGACCAATGTCAGTCACTCCAGCCACACCTTGACGATAAAAGGCAGAGCACCTGATGAAGAGGAGATATTATCATATCTTAGAGAATTGGACAGCAGTGGCAGGTTCTCCGATATCACGATTAGCAACATAAGAATGGGTGAGGACAATAGTACGGATTTCACCCTGGTTCTCAGCACGGGAGAGTGAGCTCATGGATATTTTCCCCTTGATCCGTTTAGCGGCAAGCAAAGGTGCCTCGGATTTGCACCTGGTGGCTTACAGTCCACCAATATTTCGTATTGATGGCTTAATTCAGCCCTTAGCTGAGATGCCACCACTAACACCCGAGGATATTGAGCAAGCCTTTCGTCAGATAACCTCGGAACAGGAAAGGGCAGACTTCGAGCGTTGTCTGGAGCTTGACTTCGGCTATACCATACCTGATGTCAAACGGCTCCGCTGCAATGCCGCAAAGCAGCGCGGCACCATCAGTCTCACCATTCGATTAATCCCACTGGTCATCCCCTCTATTGAAGAATTGGGCTTGCCCCCCGTATGCAAAGAGCTCGTGCTAAAACGTCGGGGGCTGGTGGTTGTTAGTGGGCCCAGTGGCTCTGGCAAATCAACCACCCTGGCTGCCATGATTAACCATCTGAACGCCTTAGAAAGCCGCAGTGTAATTACCATTGAAGACCCTATCGAATATCTCTATACTAACAACCTGTGCACCATAACCCAGCGAGAACTGGGCAGTGACACCCGCTCCTTTGCTGAGGCACTGAGACACGTCTTAAGACAAGACCCGGATGTGATTCTGGTTGGCGAGATGAGAGACACGGAGACCGCCGCAGCGGTACTTACCGTAGCCGAAACCGGACACCTAGTTTTAACCACCGGTCATGCCACCAGCGCCTCACAGGCAGTGGAACGGATAATAGACCTTTTCCCGCTTCACGAGCGCCATTTAGCCCAAACACGGCTGGCTTCCCTTCTCATGGGCATTCTGTGTCAGGCGCTTATCCCCAAGGCTGATGGCACAGGGCGGGTGCCTGCGGTTGAAATTATGTTAGCCAGTGCCGCCATCAGAAATAATATCAGAGAAGGCAAAATTTACCAGTTGCCCAACGCCATTATCACCCATGCTCGCGCCGGAATGATATTGTTTGACAATGCATTAATCAATCTTTACCGCAAGAATATTATCAACCAAGAAAGCCTGTTTGATTTCTGTAACGACCCTGATGAGGTAGCTAAGACTATCGGTAAAGTTGAAGTGCTGTAGCCTCAGCCAAATTTCCGTCCTTGACTAGCTAGCCAAAAACTCCCAAAATACAGCGTAATGGAAGTTGTGTTAATCGTTGTCTTCGCTCTCCTCGGCACTGCGGTGGGCAGTTTCCTCAATGTTTGCATCGACCGTTTGCCGGCTGGCAAGTCGCTTGTCTACCCCCCATCCCACTGCGATTCCTGTCAACATCGCTTGTCGCCAAAAGACCTGATACCAGTTTTCAGCTATCTATGGCTGCGCCGGCGTTGTCGCTACTGTCAGGCACCTATCCCGCAACGACCATTCTGGGTAGAGCTCAGCAGCGGATTTCTTTTTGCCCTCACTTACTGGTACTATGGTTTGAGCAGCCAGCTTGTGGTCGCCGCTTTTTACCTTAGCCTGTTTCTTGTCCTCAGCGTCATTGACCTGGAACACCAGCTTATCCTGAACAAAATAGTCTATCCGGCGGCGGCAGCAGCCCTGATTATTGACCTTTTCTTGCCCCCACCCGGGATTATTGACTTTGCACTGCCTTCACCTTTAGCAGGAATCATCAATGGCGTTATCGGTGGCGCTATGGGATTCATCTTGTTTTTAGTGATTTATTTTGTTGTTCGTTTTATCTATAAACAAGAGGGGATAGGGTTCGGAGATATTAAGTTAGCGGGCTTAATCGGGCTGGTTGCTGGCTCACGGCTGGTATTTGTCGCCTTGCTTATGGGAATAATTCTCGGTGGACTGGTAAGTATGGTTCTTCTTTTGCTCAGAATAAAGAAACGGAAGGAAGCCATCCCCTTCGGTCCCTTTTTGTCCTTGACCACTATGGTTACCCTTTTCTTGGGAAACGACATTACTAACTGGTATCTGGGATTATTCTGGTAGAGGGACGGGGGTTAGCCAACAACCTCATCTGGCTCACTTGACAAATTACTTTATGGTTAGTACAATTGTCCTACCATAGTGAGTAGGGGGGTCCGAGATGAGGCTAAATCAGCGGCGCTCTGATATTGAGATTATCGCCGATATGCTGAAGGTGGGCGAAAACGGTGCTGGCAAGACTGAGATTATGTACAGCGCCAATATGAGCTATCGGCAGATACAGAAGTACCTTGGTTTCCTTATCAGCCAGGGCTTTATTGACCGGATAAGGCTGGGTAACCCGTCAGTGACCTACCGGGTGACGGATAGCGGCTTAAAACTCCTTGAGTTAATAAACAGTGTCAAGGAAATATTAGGCACGACGGACAACTAGCGGTTATCCGTTCAAGAAGTAAAAGTGCCAACATTAACCTGGAGCCGATATCGGCTTCAGGTTTTTTATTAGGGCTAGAGCAGTTAGAATCCAGCCGACTAAAACCCCTCTGCTGTGTCCCGTGGGCAACTTAAGACTGCCGTTTCTATCTCGCCTTAACAAAACCTTAACGAAACCTTTATGGAATCTTTATAACTTTTATGCCTATCTTTATATTCTTCTGTTATATTGAGACTGTGTCCAGATAGAGAAGGAGTTTAACATGGCAAGGGACAGGGTCTTAAAAATTGATGATAATGAGTCAATTTTAGTACTTGACAGTGACGTGGTCAGAAAAGTTGAGGAAAAACGCGGCAACCTGAGCCGTTCCGAGTTTCTGAAATTGCTGCTTGATGGCCAGCCCAAAGAAGACATTTGTACTCCTAATTACGTTACCAAGGAAGAATTCCACCAGTTTGAGCAAGGAATAAAGAAATTGCTCCGCCATTTCCTCGAGTTCTTCCTCAGCTACGGACTGGAGCTGGGCAAGCCACCAAAGGATGAGATTTTCAACGAGCTCAGCCAGAAATTGCAGTCTCTCAGCAGCTCCGGTAATCAAGCCAAACAAGACCCAATGAGTTCCTCTTAACTCTTATCTTCTTTTCCCACAATTTATGCCTCAGAAGAATAGAACTATGTTCTAGAACACAAGCACTTCCCAAGCTCACTGATACGTGTCATAGTCTTTTCGTATTTAGTCCTTATCTACTAGTTAGCTTGGGAGGTGAGGGATACCAAAAGCAATTGAGCTTTTGCGACAGGGCAGGGCGGAAGAGCTATGGCAGATGTGTTGCGGTTTTCTCAGCCTCTCTCTAGAGCAATTCATAGCTATCCAGAATCGCTTGCTGCTGGAGCAAATAAGATTATTAAACCATTGCACCCTGGGCAAAAAGATAATGCAGGGGGCAAAACCGCAGACGGTGGAGGAGTTCCGTGAACTGGTGCCCTTAACCACCTACGCTGATTACTGTCCCGAACTTATAGAAAAGAGAGAAGCCCCCCTGCCTGCCGAGCCGGCTATGTGGGTGCACACCTCAGGCCGGTCTGGCGAATACCCCTGTAAATGGGTGCCGCTGACACGGGCATTCGTTCAGGAATTGAGCACCATAGGTTACGGCGTGGGCATTCTTTCCAGCTGTAAGGACTGGGGTGATACTTCCCAGCTTAATGGCTATCCCAAAATTGTCTATACGGTGGCCCCCAGACCTTATATGTCAGGTGCTTTAGCCAGCATGCTGGAAATGCAGACTCCGGCAGATTATTTACCTCCTTTAGATGAAGCTGAAAGTCTGCCCTTTGAAGAAAGAATAAAGCTTGGTTTCGAGCAAGCCCTGTCCCACGGGCTTGATTACTTCTTTGGTCTATCCATGGTGCTGGTCGTGGTCGGCAACAAGTTCAGCCAGCGCTCAAGTAAAATGGACATCCGTCCCCTGCTCCGCCAGCCCAGAGCTATGCTTCGCCTGCTTAAGGGACTGGCCAAGAGCAAAATAGCCCGGCGACCACTTTTGCCCAGAGACCTTTGGTCAATAAAGGGAATTATGAGCGGTGGACTTGATAGCTGGGTCTACCGGGAGAAAATAAAAGAGCTTTGGGGAAGATACCCACTGGATACTTACGCCGGCACCGAAGGTGGCATCATCGCTACACAGACCTGGGACTATGAAGGTATGACCTTTACCCCCAGTCTCAACTTCCTTGAGTTTATCCCGGAAAAGGAACATTTTAAGTGGCGATTGGACCCAGGCTACCGACCAAAAACGGTACTGCTCGATGAGGTGAAGCCCGGGGAGAACTACGAGATAGCTATCACCAACTTTCACGGCGGTGCCCTGATGAGATACCGACCGGGTGACATGGTCAGGATAACCTCACTGCGCAACGAGAAACTGGGCATTGATATTCCTCAAATGGTCTTTGAAAGACGGGCTGATGACCTGCTTGATTTTGTTTTCATTCGGCTTACGGAAAAGACTATCTGGCAGGCAATCGAGAATACCGGCATTCCTTATGAGGACTGGACAGCACGCAAGAAACAAGGTGAACCGGTGTTGAGCCTCTGCCTTGAGCTTAAAGATGGCTACCAGGGCAATAAGGAAGGTGTTGCGGCAGCAGTTCGTGAACAGATAATCAAGTCTGATAGCAATAACAGAGATACTGAGTCCCTGATTCGTGATGAGTTTGCCAAGATGATCAACTTCAAGGTAGAGGTAAACCTGCTGCCGCAGGGCGCTTTCGCTAATTTTACCGCGCAAAGGCGAGCGGAAGGAGCTGATTTGGCTCACTTAAAGCCCGCTCACATTAACCCCACAGAGAAGGTGCTTTCATTGCTGCTAGCCAAGCCAGAGGCAGTTAAAGCCGGAGCTGAGCCTGAGAAAGTAACCGTCCGATAGTACTTTAGTCGCCCTCACTTTGGTCAATTTACTTTAGTTTTGCTTGACAGTTACCCCTTTTGAAGCAATAATTACCTCAGATATGAATATTTATGCTTTAATTCCTTTAGCTGCCGTAGTTTCTTATATCCCGCTGCTGCTTACCGCCATTAGCAGCCGGCCTTGGCAGACGCGTCATAAGCTCTTTATCCTGTTTTTAATCGCTGCCATGAGCTGGAGCCTCACTGATATCTTCTTACGCAGCAATGCTTTCCCGCAATATAATAACCTCTTGCTTAAATTCATCCTCATTACCTATACCTGGACGGCAGTGCAATTCCACTGCTTTGTTTCCTCTTTCTTTGCCCCGGGGCAGGGGCGATGGTTGCCACTTGCCTACGCTTCATTTGCCATGGTTATCATCCTGGTGCTGACGGGGCATGTCGCCGAAGGTGTTACCGTTGATGGTGATAAACTTTACCTCCATTACGGAGGAGGAATCATCTTTCTGGCGCTACCTCTACTGGTCTTGGCATGCAGAGTTACTTATGTTTTCGGAAAACAGCTGAGGGTTTTAGATAATCCGGTGCTCCGCAATCAAATCTTTTCTCTATTGCTTGGTCTCTTCGTTCTGATTAGCTTTACTTTAGCTGCCCTCCTGCCCTGGGGAAGAGAATATGCGGTGACCCACTTTGGCAACATCATTAATGCCCTCATCCTCAGTTACGCCACTATCAGGCACCAGTTAGTTGACATTAGAATCGTTTTGCGCAGTGGTTTATCCTGGGTGAGCTTAGGACTTATCGGTACCATCTGCTATGGGCTTTTGCTCATCATCATTGGCACAGTGCTCGACGTGAAACTTGACTTCAGAGCTATCACCATAGCTACTTTAATTGCTATCTTAGTTGCCATATTAGTTTATAGACTGCGCAGCTATCTCTTCGTCACCATGGGCAAAGCCTTTCAAGGGCAAAGTTATCATTATCGTGCTAAGTTAGCCGAGTTTGCCAGTAAAATACATAATATCTTCAGCCTTAAGGAGCAGGGTGGAGAGTTGCTGTCGCTGGTTACCAAAGCCATTGGCTGTAAGCGCGCATACCTGATGTTCCTTGAAGCTGGTAGCCAAGATTTTACGGTCAAGTTTGTTGAACCCGGCGGGAAAGAAAATTCCCCGCCCAATCTAAGGTTGAGCGGGCAAAGCCCTATCGTGGAGTATCTCAGGCGAGAACGAAAACTGCTAACCAAGGAAAGTCTAGCCATCCTACCCGAATTTCGCGGTTTATGGGAGGAGGAAAAAGGAGAGATTAAGTCAAATGAGATAGACCTGTTTGTGCCCTTAATTAGCCGCGATAGGTTAATCGGCATTCTGGCACTGGATAAAAAGCAGCCCGGCAGGTATTCACTTGAAGATTTTTATCTGCTGGAGGATGTCACCAAGCAAGTGGCGGTAAGTATAGAGAAGGAATACCTCAGAGAGCGACTCAGAGAGCGTGAAGAGGAACTATCAGTTATCAACCGTTGCAGTGCCATTATAACCTCCAGCTTAGATATTCAAGGAATATACAATAGCTTTATCGAAGAACTAAAGAAGGTGGTTGATTTTAGTTGGTCGTCTATTGTGCTTATTGAAAACAATTATCTTCGTTTTCTGGCGTTAGCCTCCGAGATAGGTTCTACCTGGAAGGTGGGAGACCGAATTTTGCTCAAAGGCACCGCTACGGAATGGATAATCGCCCATAAAGAGGCATTGGTTGAGCCTGACCTAACCAAGGGGAGTCGGTTTGTCACCGGGAAATACCATCTCAAGCAAGGAGTGCGCTCCATTGTTTACCTGCCGTTATTCGCTAAAGGTGAAGCTATCGGTAGTTTCATTGTGGCTAGTCTTAAACCGAATGCTCATAATCAGAGACACCTGATGCTCTTGGAACAACTAGCTTCCCAGATTGCCATGTCTATTGAGAACTCTCGCCTTTATGCTGAAGCGGAGGAGAAAGCTCGCGTTGATGAACTTACCGGTTTGCTTAACCGCCGCTCCCTGGATGAGCTGATGGTCACTGAGATTAGCCGTCATTCTCGCTATGGTGGGGTCTTCTCATTAATCATCTTTGACCTTGACTCTTTCAAAGCCTTTAATGACCACTATGGTCATCTGGCCGGCGATAAGCTTCTCGGGAAAATCGGCAGCATTACAAGAAATACTATAAGAAGCGCGGACCAAGCCTTTCGCTATGGCGGTGATGAATTCGCCATTCTTCTACCCAGTACCCCAATTGATGCCGCCAACCAGGTGGCAGAGAGAATCCGCAAACAAATCGCGTCTAAGGTGAAAACAAGTCATATCCCGATTACCGCCAGTCTCGGGCTGGCGAGCTGGCCGGCCGATGGCATAGGTGCGCAGGAAGTCATTGCCGCCGCCGATGCCGCTCTCTATCATGCCAAGCGAGAGGGCGGCAACCGGAGTTACTGCGCCTCAGGAACTTTGGTGCCTCTAAATGAGACCGCAGTTAGCGCCAAGGATGTTGAAGACAGTGAAACATTGAATGCCATTTACGCGCTGGCAGCCACCGTTGATGCCAAAGACCATTACACCCACAGCCACTGGAAGAAAGTCAAAGATTATGCGGTGACGCTGGCAAAAGCTCTTAATCTGGAGACAGCAGAAATAGTCAAGCTGGAGACCTGTGCTTTGCTACACGATATCGGCAAGATTGGCATTAGTGAAAAGATACTCAATAAGCCGGGAAAGCTGACTGCGGAGGAGTGGGAAGTCATCAAAAGTCACCCTCAGGTAGGGGTAAACATTGTCAGTCATGCCAGTCAGCTAGCCTGTTGCCTGCCGGTTATTCTATATCATCATGAGCGATATGATGGGCAGGGCTACCCTAAAGGACTGAGGGGTGAAGAGATACCCCTGGAGGCTCGCGTCTTGGCCTTGGCTGATGCCTTTGCCGCCATGACTTCGGAACGCACTTACTCTAATGCCTTATCCTTTGAGGAAGCACTGGAAGAAATCAAGCAAGGTGCTGGTAAGCAGTTCGACCCCCAATTAGCTGAAGTCTTCTGCTCTGCTCTCACCACCCCCATCACACCCATTGAGGAAAAAGCAAGGAGGTGACACTACTGAGATTGAACTCATTAAAACCAGATTCAAGAAGGTGAGAAAGATGAACAAAACACAGGTCATTATCATTAGTCAGCAATCACTATTTCGGCAGGGAATAGAGCACGCGCTTTCCAAGCTTCGAGACATCAATGTTAGCGCTACGGCTGAGGTTAAGGATGAAGTCTTATCAATTATCGATAATTCGCCCCCTGACGTGGCCCTGGTGGATATTGATACCCCCACTGACGGCGGGTTGAAATTATCCCGTAAGATAAAGCAACGCCTGCCCACCATTGGCGTAGTCGTCCTTACTTCGAATCCAGACGACGCTCAGCTCTTTCAGGCACTTAAAGCTCAGGCAGTAGCTTATTTAAGCAAGGAAGTTAGCCCTGATGAATTGGTTAATACCATCAGGCGTGTTGCCCGTGGTGAACACCCAATAAACGAAAGTCTGACTACCCGACCAAAACTGGCGGAACAAGTATTGCATCAGTTCCAGGAACTTTCCTGGCGGAGCGAAACCGAAGGTCTTATCGCGCCACTTACCCCCAGGGAGATGGAAATCCTCAATTACATCGCTCAGGGCTTTCTCAATAAGCAGATTGCCGCTGAGCTTGACATTAGCGAACAGACCATAAAAAATCATGTTACTTCAATTCTGCGCAAATTAAATGCTAACGCCCGTACTGAAGCAGTAGTTGTCGCTCTAAAGCAAGGCTTAATCTCTCTCAGTTAGAGGACACCACATCTATTCCAATGTGCTATTTGTTTAGGCGACTGCTTCTTACTCTCTTGACATTCGTTATATAGGGAATTACTATCTAGTTAAGAAAGAAGATAGAAAATGCAGACCAGATACGAAAAAGAGGCCTATCAGTTCCTAGCTGTCTACCGCTTTTTGGCTTATGCTCTGTCGGTGATGTTCACCCAGGTTACGCCTCTTTTACTAAGTGCCCCCAAAATGCCACCTCTCCAACTTTATTTGGTCTTGAGTATACTCGGCATATACACCATCCTGAAAGTCTTCTCCCCCATTCAGTGGCGGGAGAGGGGTACGATGACCTATCTTATCCTGTTCGGTGATTTTGCCCTTTGTATCCTGCTGGTTACTTATACCAACGGCTTGAACAGCAGTTTCCTGCTCTATTCCCTCACCCCGATTATGACCGCGGCTCTGCTCTTTGAGGAAAGGGTAGCGCTTTCCCTGGCAGCTTTTGCTTCTATTTCCCTCTCCGTTACTCACCTGACCTTGAGCCAGTTCACTACAATGTATGCCTCGATTATGCAGGGACATAATCTCACTCTGCTCATCGTTTACACCCTTTTCTCCTTTGTCGTTGCCATGGTGCCTTATCGCATTAACCTGAACATCCGGCGCCGCATTGAAAGAGAGGCAATTATTGAGGAGCGCCGCCGCATTGCTCGGGAGATACATGATGGTGTGGCACAGTCACTGAGCTATCTTAATATGAAAACAAAAACAGTAAGCGACCTGCTTTCTTCCAAGGACACGGTGCAGGCAGTCACCGAGCTTGGTGAGATTCGGCAGGTGGTACAGGATACCTACGAGGATATCAGGGAATCCATTGACCAATTGAGCACCGAGATAAGGAGCCGCCCTATACTTCAGGCTATCGGAAGCTACGTCCAGGAATTTGGCAATAACAACGGTATCCGGGTTCAATTTGGTATCTCCAGACCTCTTACCAGGCTTTCTCCGGTTGCCGAGTTGCAATTGCTGCGCATCGTGCAAGAGGCACTGACCAATGTTAGAAGACACGCTATGGCCAGTGAAGTAGTCGTGAAGCTGGAAAATACCTCAGCGACAGTGGAGATGAGCGTCAAGGACAATGGGCGGGGTTTCAATCTCCTGGACCTGGACAAATCTCCTCCTGGGTATCACGGCTTGAGCATTATCAAAGAGAGAGCCGAGGGACTTGGCGGCAGTGTGAATATAGTAACCGCACCAGGTAAAGGAACCGAGATACAGGTCAGCCTCCCGGCGGAGAAAGTGAGGTTGTGAGATGGACACCCTCAAAGTACTTGTGGTGGATGACCATGCCTTATTTCGCCGTGGCATCGCCACGGTGTTAGCCAACCAGAAAGACTTAAAGATAGTGGGAGAAGCCGCTGACGGATTGGAGGCAATAGAAAAGGCGGAAAAACTTGCCCCCGATGTCATCCTGATGGACCTGAACATGCCTCGTTGCAGCGGGCTGGAAGCCACTCAGGCACTCCATACCAAAATGCCTCAAGTAAATATCCTTGTCCTGACCGTCTCTGACAATGAGGCTGACCTTTTCGCCGCCATAAAATTTGGGGCTACTGGCTACATACTGAAGAACACCGAGCCAGAGGAGTTGATTCAGGCTATCTTTCACCTTGCTCAGGGTGGCGTAATCATCTCCCCGGTTATGGCAACAAAGCTACTTTCGGAATTCAAAGACTTGGAAACCGGGGCGGAGAAGAGACCGGTTAAAGAAGAGGCTAGCTTAAGTCCGCGAGAAGAAGAAGTATTACGCTTGGTGGCGCAGGGAGCCACCAACAAGGAAATCGCTGATTCATTGTTCATTTCCGAAAACACGGTGAAGACGCACCTGCGTAACATTATGGATAAGTTACACCTGGCAAACCGCAGTCAGGCAGCAGCTTATGCCGTGAAAAGGGGACTTTTGCCCAATCATCAGCCATAAGCAAGCTAAAATCATCCCCGAAACAGGGCTCTATCGCCCGAAAGGATTAGTTCTTATTTCCTATTAGAAATCACCTCTTTGTAGGATTGTGATTGACCCTACGATACTTTATGATTAAGATGCTTGCCTAAGTTAACACTGGCTAATCTAAGGCAAAAAAATTGTGGAAGGAGGTGAAAAAATGAGATTGCCAAAGAGAGGAGAGAAAGGTTTCACCCTCATCGAGCTGCTGATTGTCGTCGCTATCCTGGGCGTGCTGGCAGCTGTGGTCATCCCCAATGTGGGAAGGTTCATCGGACGGGGTGAGGAAGAGGCGGCACAAACCGAGTTGAGCAACATCCAGACTGCGGTGATTGCCATGATGACCGATAACCAGTTGGACTCTCTACCGACTGGCTTTGTCGGGACTCCGGCTACCGCTACCGCGAACATGAGCCTGTTCCCCCATCCTACGGCAGCTTGTGGAACCGTCAAGCTATTAGACCCAGATGGAAATTCCTACACCGCCAGTGATAAGGACGGATATATACTCTACGGGCATGACGTCACTGCCGACAACAGCACGACACTCCTGTACAACTATGTCGCCTCGGAAATGTGCAAGGGTACCTACTATGTTGATTCGTTAGGCACGGTAACCCAACAGACCACCGGGTATGAATAATCTGCCTAAGATTAGCTAAGGAAAATAAGGTGAGGAGGAGGTGAAAAAATGAAATTGCCGAAGAGAGGAGAGAAGGGGTTCACCCTGATTGAGCTTTTGATTGTCGTCGCCATCCTGGGCGTGCTGGCAGCCGTGGTCATCCCCAACGTGGGAAGGTTTATCGGACGGGGTGAGGAGGAGGCAGCCGAAACTGAGTACAGCAACATCCAGACTGCGGTGGTCGCTATGATGGTTGATAACCAGTTGAGCACATTGCCGACTGGCTTTGTCGGGACTCCGGCTACCGCTACCGCGAACATGAGCCTGTTCCCCCATCCTACGGCAGCTTGCGGAACTGTCAAGCTAACAGACCCAAATGGAGATGACTACACCGCCAGTGATAAAGACGGATATGTACTCTACGGGCATGATGTCACTGCCGACAACAGCACAGCCGCTCTAGTCAACTATGTCGCCTCGGAAATGTGCAAGGGTACCTACTATGTTGATGCCACAGGAACGGTAACTCAACAGACTACCGGCTACGAGTAATTCGCCAGAAAAGATGGCGGGGAGTTATCTATATAAGCATTATCTGATATAACAAAGAGGCTATGGGAGGCGGGGTAAGGGAGAGAAGGATGATATGGGAGGGGTGGAGGTCAAGGAGAGATGCCCGAAAATTAGACAGAACGGGCGTCTCTCCTTTTTCATCCCACTATAGCTCAGGAATTGTTCCGGTTATGCCCAAATGAGCTAAAGAGCTCATCAATTATTTTCTGCTGACTTAACCACCTTCCGCAGCCAGAGGTTCCAGTGTAATAATACCACTGGTGGTATAAGGATAGCCCTCAGGCGGAGGAATAGGTGATAAAAATCGACCAATTTCCTCCAGAGCCTTTAAATATTCTCTAAAAGTAAGGTAATCCTCTGCCTTGCAGGTAACTTCAATGCTAGTGCCCCTATGCCTAATCGAATTCACCGTAACGCCAAGTTTCTCAGCCTCTCCAAAAATAACTTCTACGTCCTTCTCGAAACTGACCTCTCTATCAACAATCTTCTGATACTCAGCCACGGCTTTTTGCAGTGGTTCTCGCTTTTGTATCTCCCGCTTTTTCAATTCCAGTTGACTATCTAGAGTCTTAAATTTTGCTTCCAAAATAGCCGTTTTTGACATAGCCTCGCTAGCTACATCAAATAGCGGAAATAGCAGGGCAAAACCAGCAATGAGAACAATAATGGCATATACCTGCCTCGATGTTGGTCTCCAAGGGCGATAAGTCCCAGGCAGAAGATTAAGGTCCAGAGGTAAAATACCATCCTGAACTTTATTCTTAGTTATTGCGGATTTTCGCAGGGCAAGCCCGATGTTAACCACGTATTGGGAAACAGGCAAATAAGCCGGGTATTTTACCGAAAGCACCAGCGGCTCAACGTGATAGCCCGATGTGGCATTCAGCCTCTCTACCAAGTCTGAGTTCATAGCCAACTGTCCGGTGACAACAAGAGGAGTTGCCGGGTCCAAGGGAGTCTCCAGATGATGCGAATTATAAAATTCTACGTTTGCTTCTAACATGGTCGTTAGATATTCGGCAGTTTCTTCAAGGGAAAGCTGGTTCGGGTTCCAGGCAATAGTTCGTATTACTTCCGGTACATTGTTCACCACGACAATAAGGTCAATGCTGGGGGAATCAATATTCAGGATAAGAGCCTGCTTCTTGTCGACCGCCCGAACTAACGCCATGGACCTGAGCTCCACCACGTAGGGGTCAATACCGGCTGCTTTTAGCGCGTGCACCTCTTCATCAATCACCTCTCGCGAGACACCCACGGCAAGGAAAAGCCGCTCATTCTCTCTATTTGAAATTGTTTGCCAAGCTAAATATCGCCTATGTTCCGGTAAAGGCATTGTCTCATTGGCAACCTCCAAAATCGCCTCCCCGGCGGTTGGTGCTGGAGGAAGAGCCGACTCCGATAGCACGCGACTTACCGTATAGAGCCCGCTGAGACTGGCAACGGCTTTCTTCGCCTTTATGCCACTTGAAGCCATGAGCTGCCTGACTGCCTTACCTAAAGCGGGAAGACCGGAAGCAGGTTCTTCCTCAGCAGGTTTGCTGGTTTCGAATGAGGCTTCAGCCCATTTTTTGACCACATTGCCTTTCATCTCAAGGAGCCTGATGCTTTTGCTGTCAATATCAAGTGTTATCACCGGCCTACCCAGCCACTCCTCCAGTTTCCCAGTTATGCTCCTGACGATAGCACGCAGGGCACTGTTTAAATCCATGGATAAGACGCCGCTTTTGGTCCGGGCTTTTCCTTTTTTCTCAGCCAAGTTTACCTTCCCCTTTATTCACGTTACCAAAGTTATTTGCTCTCTTCCCCCTCTTCCACCGGTTTGGCATAAAGGTCAATATCCATATTGGCTACAGTTTCAACACGGAACTCTTCCGAGCCAGAATATTCGGTCGCCTTGGCAATATCAGGTTTATCAAACTGGCGCACTGTGCCATCTGCTTCACAGGTATAGTAATACCGGGTGGTATGCCTGATGATATAACTAGTGGTCTTAAAATCAGTGGTGTTGTCCGCAAGGATTCGGTCATGCTGGAAGAGCAAATACCCCGCCTTGGGGCTTTCTGTTCCCGTATAGCCTTTGTCAGCAGCCGTGGTGGTGACGTCAGGAAAGGCTGCCATGTCGTTCGCCGCCACGCCACCCTTGTAATTTATCGGGTGGGGTATTTTCACCAGACCATTATCAGCCATCATAGCCAGCACCGCTGCTATCACCTCGCGAAATTCGGCTCTCCTTTCCCCCTCTTCACCTGGATACCTAATCTCAACCTGGCTGACATCTACCCGCCTCAGCACCATGGTCTCCTTCGTCTTTCCTGAGTCCAGGTCAGCAAGAAAAGACATCACGCTATCATAATCGCCCTGCACCTTGACCTGGTTAAAAGCCTGCACCATATAGGTTCTCTCACCGCTTTGCCGTTTTTCTGGTGCCGGTGGCGGGGGAATTCTAAACTTGTCTCCGGTCGGGTCAACATTAATTCCGCTTTGCTCAGCTATGTCGACAATAATCTCCAGGGCTTCAGTTAATGTCACTGGTTCGAGGGCTTGGTTTACTTCATCATATTGTGCCTGTAACTTTTTAATATCAGGTAAGGGCTTACTGACAATGCCAATGGTCTTACTTATTTGCTCCTCGATGTCCTTCTGCTTTGGTCCCTGTTGAATATAGATGATGCCTAAACCGGCATATAGAATCAAACAAATCCCGAGGACGACGATAAATCCCATCCGCTGAATTCTGGACAATAAACTCCCCATCTTATCTCTCTTGCCTCTATCTACCTAGCGCAGAATCAATAATAAATTTAGCACTTCAATGATTTCCCGTCTACCTCCACCTTTCCCGAAGCGCTTTCTGCACCTTTTCTTCTATCGTTTCTTCTATTGTTTTCCGCTCTGCCCTTTCCTGCTCAATGAACTCGCGCGTCAAGCGGGACATTTCTTCATCATAAAAGAGCTGGTAAAGCTGCCGCCCCCGTCTCCACCCCATGAGCCAGACCATGGATAGACCAAAGATGGCTATTGGAGCTATAATTTCCAGTCCCACATTCTGAAAGAGCAGGATAATAATGAGAATCAATACCACGAACAGAAATACCGCCACATCAAGGTCCCAGCGGGCAATTCTGGCTCTTTCCTTGGCTCTCCTGACCGCCATTGGTTTGATTTCCGTCTGTGCCTTTTCCATATTGCTTTCTGCCAAGGTTACCTCCTTGCTCGTTCACCCCCCAATACAACTTTCTACTATATAATAAACATAATAATAACGAAATACAATGAATGAGATTGTTTATTGATTGACCTCACCCCCTTTATCCCCCTCTTCCTTAAAAGGAGAGGGGGAAAGAAATGGAAGAGGAGCTAGCGCCCCTCTTAGACACTCCCCATATCATCAAACTCAGAGCAAGAAGAGTTAAAGAGGGGCAAATCCCCTCTCTTACTTTACTCCCCTTCTGACAGAAACGAAACCCCTCCTAAAAATCTCCCCCCTTATCTTTTTCAGGAGCGTCTAAGAGAGGGCTATGCCTCAGAAGTGTTTATAGGGTGCTCAAGGGGGCAAAGCCCCAGATGTGTTTATCGGGCGTTTAAGAGGGACGAAGTCCCTCTCTTACTCATACTCCCCCTTCCCTTACCAAGGGAAGGGGGTTAGGGGGATAGGTTGGTAAATAATCTCTACCTTTGACACTCCTATAAGCCGATGTTATCATTATGGTAAGGGAGCAGTCACGATGTCTAAATTTGAATTATACCTATTGCTGCTTATCATTTGTTTTTTATTTTCGGCCTTCTTTTCCGGCTCGGAAACAGCCTTTATTTCTTTGCAGAGGCTAAGAGTTGAGCACCTCGTTGCCAACAACGTGAAAGGCGCCAGGCGGGTCGCCAGGATGATTGCACACCCGGACGAGTTCCTCTCCACTGTTTCGCTGGGCACCAACCTTGTTAACACGGCTGCGGCTGCTCTGGCGACTGCTTTAGCCATCTCCTTCTGGGGTGAGCAGGGTATCCTCATTGCTACCATAGGGATAACCGTTATTCTCCTGATATTTGCTGATGTTACCCCCAAGACCATTGCCGCTCAACATTCAGAAAGGTTATCATTAACTTTTGTCCGCCCTCTGGAATTTATCTCCTGGCTGTTCACCCCCTTCGTCATCGCCCTGAGCTGGATAGCCTCGGGATTTACCAAACTGGTCGGCGGGACCTCAGCCCCCAGGTCTCTAGCCAGTCCGGAGGAAATCCGCACCATGATATCGGTAGGACAAAAAGAGGGAACGGTGGAAGAGCTAGAAGCCGAGATGCTCCACAAGGTCTTCGAGTTTGGCGACCGCCCTATCCGTGAGGTCATGGTGCCCCGCCCGGAAGTGGTCGCCATCGAGAAAAGCTCCCGAATCTCCGAATTCCTCGCCCTCTATGCCAAATTCCCCCTCTCTCGTTTCCCCGTCTACCAGGAGAATATGGACAACGTCGTCGGCATTCTGTCGATAAAGGATGTGCTCATGGCTCAGGCTAAAGGCACCATCAGTAACCAGAGCACCATTGATGACCTCATCCGCCCTGCCTACTTCGCCCCGGAAACTAAACGCATTAGCGAACTCTTCTTTGAGATGCAGGAGAGAAACTATCCCATATGCGTAGTCGTCGATGAGTATGGCGGCACCGCCGGCATCGTCAGCCTTGACCGCTTAGTCGGGGAAATCGTCGGTGAGGTCGGCGATGAGTTAGCCCGGGTGGAAAAGGACTTCGAAATTATCAATGAATACACCTTCCAGATGGACGGCAGCATGCGTATTGATGAAGCCAATGAAGAGATGGGACTAGAACTACCACAGGGTGATTACGAGACGGTCGCCGGCTTTGTCCTCCACCTTCTAGGACATATCCCCAAGCCCAATGAACAATTGCGCTATAAGGAACTGAAGCTGGTGATAACCGAAATGCGCGGACGTAAAATTGAGAAAATCCTGCTCACCAAGGAAAAGGCGGGAAATGCCAGCAAAGAAAATTCCGCTGAGGCTAAAAGGTGAAACAGCCCAAGAAAGATGAAGTGTGGGGAAAAATATGCAGCGTTTGCGCATCAGATTCAGCCGAGGACAAGAGCTGAAATTCATCTCCCATCTTGATATCATACGCCTGTGGCAAAGAGCACTCACCAGAGCTGAAATCCCACTAGCCTACTCCCAAGGTTTTAATCCCCACCCCCGCATATCGCTGGCAGCGCCCCTGGCTGTGGGCGTAACCAGCGAAGCCGAATTAATGGATATCATCCTGACCAGACCGGCCTCACCCCACTCTTTCGCCGCCGCCGTAAGTCAGCAATTACCAGCGGGCATTGAAATATCGCAGGTAAATCCAGTCGCCCTGACTTTGCCTTCACTGCAATCTCAGGTTCGTTGTGCCGAATACAAAGTTGAATTGGAAACTGAAAAAGGACCCAAGGAGGTGGAATCAGCACTCACCTCGCTGCTGGCATTAAAGCAACTGCCCTGGCAGCATCAGAGAGACACCGGCCCGCGAAACTACGACCTGAGGGCACTTATTGATGACCTGTGGCTCATCTCCTGCCATGACGGACACTGCACCCTCGGGATGAGGTTACGCTGTGACAGCAGTGGTTCGGGAAGACCAGAGCAGGTTGCCGCTGCCCTCGGTTTCACCCATTATCCGCAGTCGATACACCGCACCAAGCTTATTTTAAAGGTAATCTAAGCAATGACAAAGGGGAAAACAGGCTCTATCGAGTTAGCGGAACGAGTGCTCCGCTTTATCCAAGAACACCGCCTGGTAACAAGAAGACAGAAGCTGGTGGTTGCCGTATCCGGTGGCCCGGATTCAGTCTGCCTGCTCCACATACTGATTCAACTGCGGGGCAAACTCAGCATAAGCCTGCATGTAGCGCACCTGAACCACCAACTGCGCGGGGCTGAGTCTGAAGCCGATGCTCAATATGTTGCTGACCTGGCCCGGCAATCAGACCTCCCGGCGACCATCGAGCAACGCGATGTCAAAGCTTATCAAGCCCGACAGCGTCTTTCTCTGGAAGAGGCAGCACGTGAGGTGCGCTATACTTTCCTGGCTCAGGTTGCTGAGTCCATCGGAGCTGACCGGGTTGCCGTGGGGCATACCATTGATGACCAAGTCGAAACTATACTGATGCACCTGATACGAGGCAGTGGCATCAGGGGGCTGCGGGGACTGCAGCCATCCAGCCGGTGGATATCTCCCTTAGGGCATAGCCTGACGGTAATTAGACCGTTGCTATCAGCAGGTCGAGAGGAGACCGCCGACTACTGCCATCAGCACCAGCTTAGACCAAGGATTGATACTTCTAACCTGTCATTATCGCCACTGAGAAATCGAATCCGTCAGCAGCTTATACCGCTGCTGCAGAGCTATAACCCTCAGGTGGTAGATGCTTTGCTCCGGACGGCTCGCCTTGCGGCTGATGACCTTGCTTTCCTGGATAAAGAAGTCGCCCGACAATGGGAGGAAATCGCCCGAGAACAGGAAGAAGCGATTATCTTTGATAAGAAAAGATTTCTTGAGTCGCCTTCCGCCCTGCAACGGCACCTGCTGCGAGCTGCCATGGAAAAGTTGCTCGGCAATCTGAAGGATATTGAGACCCGTCACATTGAGGAGATAATCGCTGCCTTAAACAAGCCAGCCGGGAAAAGAGTCAGCCTGCCGGAAGGCCTTATTTTCTCTATAGAATATGATAAATATCTGCTCAGCCCAGACCCCGCCGCTTTATCCCCTTTTCCAGTCTTAGAGACTGAATTCGCCCTTAAGATACCAGGGGAGACACCACTACCAGGATGGCAGGTGGTGGCGACAATTATCGACCGAGAACAGATAAAGGAAAAAGATAATGACTTTACCGCTTACCTTGACCTTGATAAAGCTGGCAAGCAACTGATGGTGCGCACCCGCCAGCCCGGCGACCGGTTCCAGCCACTGGGCATGAGCCAGCCCAAGAAGCTAAACGAGTTCATGATTGATGCCAGAATCCCTCAGCCCTGGCGAAAGCGCATACCTATCGTCTGCTCGCCCCAGCATATCCTGTGGGTTGTCGGCTGGCGCATAGACGAGCGGGCAAAAGTAACTGAGACCACGCAAAGGGTGCTGCGTCTGGAGATGGTGAGAGCCACAAAATGAGCAACCTGGAAAAAGTAGAAGAGATAGCAGAAAGGCTGAGACATGAACCATATAATTTGCGCGCCAACGACTGCTTTATTAAGTCATCAAAACTTAAGAGAGAATGTGAACCGTTAGGGATACCAGTCAAAATTGTCGCCTGTATTGGTCTGGTCAGGGCTAAAGTATTCAGGCTCTGGTGGATGACTATCCCCGTAATCCATGGCTGGGCAGAGGTTGAGGGCAAGAGGGTTGAGGTCTCCAGACCGGTTGGTGTCTCGGGAACGTGGGGCATTATTCCCAGAGACATTAAGCCCATAATTAGGGTTCGATTTTAAAGATTTCTCCCCTTACTTTGGCTTTATTCCCTGAACTTTTACGCTGACCACCGAATCAGCGGTATCTTTGAGCTTATCTTCTGACAGGTTCATCCTATTGATAAGCACCTTTGCCGTTGGGTCATTGGTGATACATTCAATCGGAAAGACAGCTTCATCCACTATCCTGACATCGCGAAAACCGACTTCTCTTATTGTCTTGATGTACTCGTCCTTCATCATGGCTCCAGAAATGCAACCAACATAGGCAGCAACGGAACTTCTGATAAAGTCAGGGAGTTCCTTCAGCAAGACAATATCTGACACCATCAGCCGGCCACCAGGCTTGAGTACCCGAAAAGCCTCGCCAAAAACCCTCTTTTTATCGGGCGAGAGATTAATCACACAGTTGGAGATGACGACATCAATGGAGTTATCAGCCGCTGGTATGTTTTCAATTTCTCCCAGCCTGAACTCGACATTTGCGTAATTGCTCATTTGCGCATTTTCCCTGGCTTTCTCAATCATCTCCGGCGTCATATCCACGCCAATGACCTTCCCCCTCTTCCCAACCCTGTTTGCCGCCAGAAAACAATCAAAACCAGCGCCTGAGCCAAGGTCAAGGACGGTCTCGCCCTCGACTAAAGATGCCAGAGCAATCGGATTACCACAGCCAAGACCGAGATTGGCGCCTTCAGGAACAGATTTGAGTTCTTCATCGGAGTAACCAATCGCCCGGCTGATAGTCTGCGCCAGGTTGCCACCACAACAGGTACTGGCCGGAGCACAGCAAGAGCTCCCCTTTTTGGCTACCTGGGCATATCTTTTTCTTACCTCTTTCTTTATTTCCGTTTCTTTCATTTCAAAACCCCCTGGTCAATTATAGCTCACATCACCCGTTTGAGTCTAGGATTTGGTGTTACCCCTGGTATTCTTCCCCTCTTGGCAATTGGTTTGCCCTCTACCTCATGCAGGTCAGCGGTAAAATCAATGGGCTTGGCACCACTGATATAGCTGCCCACGCCAAAGCCATCCACCGGAGCACCACTTTCCAGAAACTGGGTGATGCGCTCCGGGTCAAAACCACCGCTGACGAAAATCTTGACATGATTGAAACCAGCCAGGTCCAGCCGGGTTCTTACCTCTTTGACCAGGTCAGCAGTAACCCGGCCCCGTTCCGCTGGAGTGTCCAGCCGCACACTTTCCAGTCTCTTGCCCAATGCTTCAGCCACTCGCAGGCTCTCTTCAGCCTCATCCTTAAAGGTATCAACCAACGAAATACGAGGCACTTCCGGGGGCATATATTTATCGAAGGCAACAGTTGCCTTAACTGTGTCACCCATAACGATAATCAGGGCATGGGGCATTGTCCCGGATGGTTTAATGCCTGCCAATCTGGCACCAGCGACACTGGAACAGCCGACACAGCCACCGACCACAGCAGCATAATCCATCACCCCAGCTACCGAAGGATGAACGTGACGGGCACCAAAGCTGATGACCGGTATGCCGCGAGCCGCGGTAACGCACTCTCGGGCAGCGGTTGCCCAACCGCTGCAATGGGCTAGAATTCCGATGATAGCAGTCTCATACAGCCCATAGCTCTGATATGGTGCTCTGATGCGTAACACCACTTCCTTCGTGTCCATATTAGCGCCCTCATTCAACGCCCATACCTCACGGTTAGCTTCAGGTAAAACCTTGGTCAGCAGAGCCTTGACCTCTTCAATGCCACAGAGCATTCCGGCGCCACCGGGAAAAACCTCCATGGTGGCGACCGGATTAAGCCCCTCACGACGTAAGACCTCTATGGTGCGGGCAAAATAAATATCACTCGCCTCCCCCGAAAGAACTGCTTCACTTGGCTCAAACCTAGGCTTTTTCATCTGGCAACACCTCCAACACTGGTCAGTTTCGCCCCCAGCACTTTCTCCATATGCTCCAGAGCAAATTGGTGTGCCTTTTCATCCGGGGAGGCAACACAGTCAACCAGCACCTCAACTTGGTAATCACGATTTCGAGCATCAGCCACAGTATGCAGGACGCAGATATTGGTAAGCACGCCGCAAATTATCAATTTCTCCGGCTTGAGTTTCTTCAGTCTGGCATCAAGGTCAGTACCAAAAAATCCACTGTAACGCTTCTTGGGTATGATTTCACCCGGGTATTTAGCCAGTTCCGGAATAACCTCAGCCTCCGGGGTGCCCTCAAGGCAATGGGGTGGAAACATCTTAAACTCAAGGTCACCCGGGTCATGATGGTCGCTGATAAAAAATATTTTGGAACCCCGGGCAAGCTCCCGCTCCAAAAGATGCTGAATATTGGGAATGATATGGCGGGCTTTATCCCCACTATACAAAGGGTAGCCTTTTTCCAGAAAACCCCTGAGCATATCAACCACTAAGACCACTTTAGCCATAGCTTATCTCCCACCTTTGCTTAATGCCTAAAGTGCCTTTCACCAGTGAAGACCATGGCTATATTATATTTATCCGCCGCCTTGATGGAGTCCTCATCTCTGATTGAGCCGCCAGGCTGGATAATGGCAGTTATCCCGCCCTCCGCCGCCGCCTCCACTACATCAGGAAAGGGAAACATAGCATCGGAAGCCAGCACGCTACCTTTCGCCCTCTCTCCCGCTCTTTCTTTGGCTATCTGCGCACTGACAATCCGACTGGGCTGCCCCGCCCCCATGCCTACCAGAGTCCTGTCCTTAGCCAGCACGATGGCATTCGACTTCACATGCTTCACCGCCCGCCAGGCAAAAAGCAGGTCTTTTATCTCTGCGCCGGTCGGCTTGCGTCTGGTTACCGTCTTCAGCTTAACGCTATCTTCAGCCAGAGAATCGGAACTCTGCACCAGAAAGCCGCCCTTTACCCGGCGGAAATCAAGATACCCTTCATGAGAGATTCCGTAGGTGGGTGGTAATTCGGTAAGCAGAATCCTGAGGTCTTTTTTGCGCTTCAATAATTCCAGAGCTTTCGCCTCATACTCGGGAGCAATAATTATTTCATAAAAGGTTTTACTTATCTCTTCAGATGTAGCTAAGTCAACAGCTCTGTTTACGGCGACAATGCCGCCGAAAGCCGCTGCCGGGTCGCCACTGAGTGCCCGCCGGTAGGCTTCAGCGACGTTATCATGGCTGGCTAGACCGCAGGGATTGGTATGCTTGACGATGGCTACCGTCGGTGCAGCAAAATCAGTAACCACACCCCAGGCAGCATCGGCATCGAGGATATTGTTGAAGGAAAGCTCTTTTCCCCACAACTGTTTCGCCCAGGTAATTCCGGTATCCCCTGCCCCGCCAACCACCTGTTCCGCATAGAAAGCAGCCATCTGGTGCGGATTCTCTCCATAACGCAGTCCATAACGCTTCTTCATAGCTATGGTCATCTCCTCAGGGAAGCCCTCCATATCCTGCCTCAAATACTGAGCGATGGCGGTATCATAAACTGCCACGTGCTGAAAGGCTTTCTGCGCCAGCCGTTGGCGCTCCTCCAGAGGCAAATCTCCCTGCCGCAATTTCTCCACCACTGGCTGATAATCAGCCGGGTCAACGACGACGATGACGCTGGGGAAGTTCTTGGCGGCAGCTCGAATCATGGTCGGTCCACCAATATCAATATTTTCCAGCGCCT
>CAZUSN010000002.1:0-2138 GCA_964623035.1 uncultured Dehalococcoidaceae bacterium
GGTGAATTTTGAGATAAGGCGGGGGGAAATTTTTGGTCTCCTCGGACCCAACGGCTCGGGCAAGACCACCACTATACGCATGATTACCGGGCTCCTGTTGCCAACCTCGGGGAGTGCCTTTGTTCTGGGTCGGGATATGGCCAAGGAAGCCCATGAAGCTCAGGCTCAAATAGGCTATATGTCGCAAAGATTTTCCCTCTTCCCTTCCCTGACTGTGGAGGAGAGCATAAGATTCTATGCCGGTCTCTATGGACTGCCTGCCTCATTACTGGAAGAAAGAAAAAAATGGGTTCTAGATATGGCTGGGCTGAAAGGCAAGGAGAAAGCCTTGACCCAGGAGCTCTCCGGGGGCTGGAGGCAGCGGCTGGCACTTGGCTGCACCATTATCCACAGTCCGGAGGTAATTTTCCTGGATGAGCCTACCTCTGGGGTTGACCCCCTTTCCCGCCGCTTTTTCTGGGATTTGATACATGAACTGGCGGATAAGGGTGCTACCATTTTCATCACTACCCATTACATGGATGAGGCAGAGCACTGCCATCGGCTGGGTTTAATCTACCAGGGGAAGTTAATTGCCCTGGGCAGTCCACTTCAATTGAAAACGGAATGGGTAAAGGGTGAACTCGTTGAGGTAGTCACTTCAGACTTGGCGCAGGCGCTGGAACTGCTCTCCGCTGACCCGCGCTATCGTCAGGTGAGCTTCTTCGGCAGTGCCATCCATGTTGTGGTCGATAAAGTAACAACCGCTTCTCCTGAAATCAAGCATCTTTTAGAAATGAGCAATGTCACTGTCCATAGCATCAACCGTATACCCTTGACGATGGAAGATGTATTTATTTCTCTGGTAGAAGAGCAGGAAATTTCTCTCGCCAGCCCGAGAAGTGGGAAAGGAGTCTGACCATGTGGCAACGCATTATGAGTATCATTATCAAAGAATTTATCCAGCTCAGACGTGACCGACGTACCATGGCGATGATTGTGCTCATACCAATAATACAGATGAGCCTCTTTGGCTATGCCCTAAGCACTGATATCAAAAATATCTCCATGGTCGTCTGGGACGCGAGCAATACTGCCGAAAGCCGTGAACTCATTGAAAACTTTAACCAAACCGAGTTCTTCACCGTGAACTATTACGCCACGAATTACGATGAGATTACAGAGCGTATTGAATCTGGTGATGCTAAGACCGCTTTAGTGATACCACCTGAATACGCCAAATACTTTCATCGTGGAGAAACCGCACCAGTACAGTTTTTTGCTGACGGTTCTGACCCGACAATGAGCATACAGGCATTGGCTAACGCTAGCCTGATAATACAAGCGAAAGGTGCGGAGATAATTAACGAAGCTCAAGGTAATGAAGCATTGCGACTGCCAATTTCACAACAGCCGCGGGTTTGGTACAACCCAGCCATACAAAGCTCCATTTTTTACCTTCCCGGACTGGTCGGGCTTATTCTACAGATGCTAACGGTAATGCTTACCGCTTTTGCTATAGTCCGTGAGCGGGAGCATGGCACCATTGAGCAACTTAATGTCACGCCCATACGCCGTGGCGAACTTATCATCGCTAAGCTCGTTCCCTACATTATCATTGCTTATGCCCAGGTAACCCTGGTTTTGACCACAGCGGTACTGGTGTTTGATATGCCAATTCGAGGGAATTTGCTACTACTTGTGGCGTTGACGGCTCTTTTCCTTATGTTTTCTTTAGGTATCGGGCTTTTCATCTCAACAATATCCCGGACGCAATTTCAAGCCATGCAAGCGGCTATTTTCATAGTACTGCCCAGTGTCTTACTTAGCGGCTTTGTCTTTCCTGTTGAATCAATGCCAGAGTTGGCTCAGTGGGTTTCCGCAATATTGCCTCTTACCTATTATCTACGCATCGTACGAGGCATTGTGGTCAAAGGAATAGGTATGGAATATCTCTGGCAGGACACGGTTATCCTTGCCGTAATGGGTGTGATTACACTGGTGCTGGCGGCAACCAGGGTGCGCCAGACCCTGGCTTGAGGAAGAAAGTGAGTGCTTTTATTAGCTGACTTTCAGATACCGGTATTCACGCCATCAAATTGCCGTATAAATTACCTCTTGACAAACAGGTGAAGTAAGAATTATAATACGGCAAATGG
>CAZUSN010000002.1:2238-29552 GCA_964623035.1 uncultured Dehalococcoidaceae bacterium
GTGGTGACAAAAGATAAACAAGTTGAGGAGCTATAAGGTGAAACAGGTGAAAATTATACCATGTCTGGATGTGAAAGATGGAAGGGTAGTCAAAGGGATAAACTTCGTCGACCTGAGGGACGCCCGTGACCCGGTGGAGGCAGCGCAAACCTATTGTCGGGAGGGGGCTGATGAGCTTGTCTTCCTTGACATCTTTGCCACGGTGCAGAATCGGAAGACGCGGCTGGAATGGGTGAAAAAGGTGCGTGATGTGGTCACTGTTCCCTTTGCTGTCGGTGGGGGTATCGGCACCGTTGAAGATATGAGAGCATTGCTTGACCTTGGCGTGGACAAGGTCTCTATAAATACGGCGGCGGTAAGGAATCCGGAACTGGTGAGAAAAGCTGTCAAGGAATTTGGTAGTGAGAGGATTGTGGTTGCCATCGATGGGCGGAAGAATGCGCCGGGCAGCGGACTTCCCCGACTCGAAGTGGTAGTCAAAAGCGGCAGTGAGCCTACTGGAATCGAGATTGTCAAGTGGGCGAAGCGGGTTGAGGCGCTGGGTGCGGGGGAAATCTTGCTCACCAGTAAGGATACCGATGGCACCAAAGAAGGCTATGATTTGGAAATGACCAGAGCGGTAGCTGAGGCGGTAAGCATGCCGGTTACCGCTTCCGGAGGTGCCGGCAAATTAGAGCATCTGTATGAAGCGGTAACCATCGGGAAGGCGTCAGCAGTTTTAGCCGCTTCCATCTTCCACTTTGGCGAAATATCGATACCTGAAGCCAAAAAATACCTGAAAGAAAGGGGAATACCGGTAAGAAAGTAAGGGGGCAAAATGACTTTCAGTAAACCAAACGCCAGTGCAGCAACAAGGACCAGAAACAGAGTCTCAGCGTCACCTATCTCAGGGCTGTGCGTTACCTGTCTTGATAGCTGTCTCGGTCTCTGTGAAGTGGGGCAATCCGCTTTGAGGGGCAGGGAGGTAATGTACCCTCAGCCCTACGGCCGGGTCTCTGCTGGCTCGGAAAAAGATTACCCGGTAGATTTCTCCCATTTTAATATTCATGGTAGCTGCGTTGGGGCTTATGGTGTAGATGCCGATTCGGATAAAGCCATATTTCAAGCTGTTGACACTTCGACGAAAATTGGACCAGAAGGCAAGGAAATAAAGCTGAAGGTTCCTTTCTTCACCGGTGCCCTGGGGTCAACTGATATCGCCAGGCTTTATTGGGAAGGAATCGCTATAGGGGCTGCCATCTGCGGCACCATCTTGGTCTGTGGAGAGAATGTCTGCGGCATGGACCCTGACGCTGAAATAAAGAAGGGGCGAGTGGTCAGGTCTCCTGAATTGGAGAGAAGGGTGAGAGTCTTCCAGGATTGGTTTAATGGCTACGGACTGTTGCTGGTTCAGGCAAATGTAGAGGATTCCCGTCTCGGTGTGCTGGAATATGCCCTAGAAAAACTTGGTGTTGAGGGAGTAGAGCTGAAGTGGGGGCAGGGGGCAAAAGATATCGGTGGTGAGGTGAAGCTTCTTTCCCTGGAGCAAGCATGCCAGCTTAAGAGACGGGGCTATTATGTCTACCCCGACCCTGACGACCCAGTGGTTGAGGAAAGCTTTCACATCGGAGAAATTGAGGAATTTGAGCGCCACTCCCGACTGGGCATGGTAGATGAAGAGTCATTCCATCGGGCGGTGGAAAGACTGCGCAGTGCCGGTGCCAAATACGTTACCTTGAAGACGGGAGCCTATAGACCGGCTGATTTGGCACGGGCAGTCAAATTTTCCTCTGATGCCAGAATAGACCTGCTCACCGTGGATGGTGCCGGTGGGGGCACTGGCATGAGTCCGTGGCGGATGATGAATGAGTGGGGGATACCTACCGTGTATCTGGAATGTCTCCTCTATAATTATCTATCTCGCCTCGAAAGGAGAGGGGCTTTCGTCCCCAGTTGTGCTATTGCCGGCGGTATTGCTCTGGAGGACCATGTCTTCAAGGCGCTTGCTTTGGGCGCTCCATTTATCAAGGCAGTCTGTTTGGGACGCTCCACCCTCACTGCGGCTACTGTAGCTCAAGCCAATGCAGACAAGCTACGCAAAGAACATGATGAGGAAGAGCACTATCAGCGGGCTCTGATGCAAACTTTTGTCAATGTGGCTCAGCTCAAGGAAAAATACGGAGATGACTTCGCCCGAATTCCTCCGGCGGCTATCGGTATGTATAACTACTATGAACGGCTAAACACCGGCCTGCAGCAGCTTATGGCTGGAGCCAGGAAATTCCGCCTCGACCTGCTCAGCAGGAACGACCTCACGGCACTGACCAGAGAGGCAGTGGAGGTTTCTGGAATTCCCTACGTGATGGACAGCGATAAAGAAGAAGTGGACAGGATTTTAGGCTGACATATAAATTCTTGCCATAAAAGAAGGGCCATCCACATTATCAGGGGTAGCCCTTTTCTATATAAAATACCGGAAAAAGCTAGGCACTGTATATACTATCTGGTGCCAGTGACAATACTTCCGTTGACAATGTCTATCCTCAATTTTTAAAATCTCCTTTTATATGACTTTATTAAAGTACCTGCTGATGCCTTGCTGCGCTTTCTGTATTGCTCCTTATGGTGAAGATTTATAATCTATATTATCTTGACTTGTCAAGATTTCTAAAGACACTCCGGATTTTATTTGTTTCTGAATACCGTGTAGAATATTGACTAAACAAGAGGAGGCAAAAGAATGAGGCGAAAAGCTAGAGTCGGATTTACCAGGGACTACTTGGATAAGGAGGGGAAATTTGTCTTACCCGGTCCGGGGCTGAAGCGACTGGAAGAGATGCCAAATGTAGAACATGAGATATTCTCAGAAACGGTGCCGGAGGCCACCCCCCAGCTCATAAAAGGATTTGATATGGTTATTACCCGTACTTTTACCAGATGGACAGAGCGCAGTTTCATCGGGAATGACCAGCTTATCTCTCTCCATCGTAATGGTGTGGGCTATGACCGCATTGATGTGCCCTCCCTTACCAAGGCGGGAGTGATACTGTGTATCACGCCGGATGCAGTTCGCCGTCCGGTGGCGGTTGCTATCATGACCTTTATCCTTGCCCTGAGCACCAGATTGATGACCAAGCACCAGCTCACCAGAGAAGGTCAATGGGGTGAGGTGACCAAATACTATGGTTACGGCTTAATTGGCAAGACATTGGGCTCCATAGGTGTGGGCAATATCGGACACGAAGTGTTTGTGCTGGCTAAACCTTTGGGCATGAAACATATTGGCTATGACCCCTATATCACGCAAAAGGCGGTAGATGATGTTGATGTGAAGCTGGTAGACATGGACACGGTGCTAACCGAATCAGACTTCCTGACTGTTAACTGTCCTTTAAACGAAGAAACCCGTCATCTGATTGGTGAAAAAGAACTGAGGAAGATGAAGCCAACAGCTTTTTTGATTAATACTGCCCGCGGACCCATCATTGATGAAAAAGTGCTGACCAGGGCTCTGCAAGAGAAGTGGATACGGGGGGCAGCCCTGGATGTCTTTGACCAGGAGCCAACCCCACCGGATAACCCTCTTTTTAAGTTGGACAATGTCATCGTCACCGCTCACGCCATGGCTTTTACTGACCACTTTCTGGATAGCGTCTGGAACCAGATTTTCGACCAGATTTCACATATCACGCGCGGGGAACTGCCAAGAGGAGTGGTTAATCGGGAGGTTTGGGATAAGCCGGAGTTTCAGGTCAAGCTGAAGAGATTCCTGAAAGCGACAAGAGGCTAAAAAGGCTTAGTAGAAAAGCAAGATAATCGTGTGGTGCGTCTGTTATTGAGCAGCTCACGAGGTCAAAAGGAGGGGAAAATGGTTAGCAAGCGGACGGAGGAGCTTCTGGCTCTGGATCGCAAGTATATCATACATGGCTTTTCTGTGGTTGGGGATGAGGAGGTAGGGCCGATTATTGAAAGGGCGGAGGGAATCAAGTGCTGGGATACGGAGGGCAGAGCCTACTTTGACGCTGGCTCCCAGCAGACCAGTAATACCTTGGGGCACGGGCAGAAGGACATCATTGATGCCATCTGTGAACAGGCGAAGAAACTGCAATTTGCTCATCTTCTGGCAAAGCAGTCCAACGTGCCAATTATTGAGTATGCTCGTGATTTTGCCCGGGTAGTGCCCTCCGGGTTGCAACATTTTTACTTCACCAGCGGTGGTTCGGAAGCGGTGGAGACGGCGTTTAAGCTGGCTCGCTTATACTGGTCGAGACAGAGTAAAGGCAAGTATAAGATTATCAGCATTCAGGATTCCTATCATGGTGCTGGTATGGGCTCGGCGGCGGCAACCAGGGCGGGAAGCGGGGCGTTCTGGGCGGGTTATGCTCCGTTAGCCTCTGGCTTTGTCCAGGCACCATACTTTTACTGTAATCGGTGCCCCTTCCATCTGGAATATCCATCTTGCCACATTTTATGTGCTCGCTATGTGGAAGAGATTATCAAAAAAGAGGGGCCGGACAGTGTGGCTGCTTTTATTGCTGAGCCGGTGATGGGTGCCGCGGGCAATATCGCCCCACCACCAGAGTACTTCCCCATCATCAGGCAAATCTGTGCTGACTACGATGTGTTCCTCATCGGTGATGAGGTTCAGACCGGCTTCGGGCGAACAGGCAAGATGTGGGCGCAGGAGCATTGGGGTGTCGCCTGGGATATGATGACGGTGGCTAAGGCGATTAACGGTTGCTATCTTCCTTTTGGCGCGACCTTAATCAGCGACCGCATCTATCAGGGCTTGCGCGGTGCCATGCTATGGCATGGCTGGACTCAGCACGGAAATCCCATATGTGCTGCCGCAGCCAGCGCCGCCTTAAAGCTCATCATTAGAGACAAGCTGGTGCAGAATGCGGAGAAGGTCGGCAACTATGTTCTGGAGCGTTTCAATAGAGAATTCAAAGCCCTGCCCAATATCAGCGCTATTGGAGGCAAGGGATTAATGCTTGGCATTGAGGTGGTTAAAGACAAAGCGACCAGGGAACCGTTTGCTGCGACCACCATGAGTAAATGGCAAAGGGAGGTGCTGCAAAAGGGCTTGTACGTCCGGCTAGCCTTAGCTAAAGACTATTCCAGGGTGCGTTTTAATCCGCCGATAATAACTACCAAGGAAGAAGCCGACGAAATGCTCAACATTTTGTATGCCGCTCTCGCCGAACTTAAATAAAGATAATCGCCGTTAGCGTTAGAATTAATAATTTTAAACATACTGGATGAAGCTATCACTCGGATAAATTCGTATATTTATATAGAAGGACAAATAGATGACACTGCGCAGGAAAACGCTGTTCATCATCGGCGCCACGTTCTACGGCGTGATTATCCTGTTGTTCTTCATATCACGTAACATCTTGCTGGACAGCTTCCTCGAACTGGAGAAACAAAATTCCATCCAGAATACCGAGCGGGTGCTGAGTGCGCTGTCACAGGAGCTCTCTCACCTGGAAGCTACCACCGGTGATTGGGCAGCCTGGGATGATACTTATGCCTTCATCGAGGATGCCGATGCCGAATACATTGAGTCGAATCTCATTGATGGGACTTTCATCGAGTTAAGGTTGAACCTAATGGTGTTTATCAACTCCGCTGGTCAAATCGTCTTCATCAAGGCTTTTGACCTGACCGATGAGAAAGAAATACCTGTTCCCCAGAGCTTGCCGGCGCACCTTTCGCGTGAGGATATTCTGCTGACTCATCCTGACAAAGAGAGCAGCGTTTCGGGAATCGTTCTTCTTCCTGAAGGTCCGCTACTGGTTGCCTCCCGTCCCATTTTGACCAGCGAAGAGAAAGGTCCCATTCGGGGGACACTGGTTATGGGACGTTACCTGGACACTGCCGAGATAGAACGACTGGCTGAGGCAGTACGTTTACCTCTCACCTTATATGAGTTCAGCGGTCCCCGGATTCCTCCTGACTTACAAGCAGTACGTTCCTCCCTGTCAGCAGTGACGCCAGTTCTCGTTCGACCCATAGATGAGCACTCAATTGCGGGATATGCACTGGTGGAGGACATCTACGGGAAGCCCAGCCTGGTGCTGAGAGCGGATATGCCCAGAGACATCTATCAGCAGGGTCAAACTACGGTCTCCTATCTTATCTTATCCATAGTAGGTGTTGGTCTGTTATTTGGCTTGGGGACGATATTGCTTTTAGAGAGACAGGTCCTGTCACGACTCTTTCGTCTGAGCAAAAGTGTCAGCAGTATTGGCACCAGTGGCGACCTCTCAGCACGGGTGGCGCTAGAAGGAGAGGATGAAATTTCTAACCTGGCGAGTACTATCAATGGGATGCTGGGGGCGCTGCAACGGTCTGAACAGGAGCTAAGAGAGAGCGAGGAGCGCTACCGTCTGCTTGCCGAGAATGTTACTGATATCATCTGGACCACCGATATTAATCTGAAGTTTACCTATATCAGTCCCTCTGTCTCCTCCAGGCTGGGCTACAGTGTTGAGGAAGCCATGTCTCTCCCCTGGGAAGAACTCCTGACTCCGTCCTCTCTTGAGGCATTTAAGAAGGCTCTTGCTGAAACACCAAAGGCAAAGAATATGGAGCAGGAAGGCGTTTCCTGGTCACGAACGCTGGAACTTGAGTTGAAGCGGAAAGATGGCTCCGCTGTCTGGCTGGAGCTTACCTCAACTCTTATGCATGATGCCAGTGGTCGACCTATTGGCTTTATTGGGGTTGGGCGTGATATCACTGAGCGCAAACAAGCGGAAGGAAAACTGCAGGAGCTTTACCATGAAGAAAAACGGCTAAGGCAGGAACTGGAAGCAGAGATAAAGAAAAGGGTGGAATTTACCCGGGCACTGGTGCACGAGCTAAAAACCCCAATCACCCCGGTGCTGGCTTCAAGCGAGCTATTACTTGAGGAGCTGAAGGGAGGGCCTCTATTAGACTTGGCACAGAACATCAGCCAAGGTGCTTACAATCTGAATCAGAGGATTGATGAACTTCTTGACCTGGCAAGGGGTGAAATAGGAATGCTACGGCTTGCCCCCACATCAGTGGACATGAGGCAATTACTCCGGGGGATAGTTGATAGTGTTATGCCAGTAGCCTTGAAAAAGAGCCAGATTTTAAGTTTTGTATCCCCCTCTTCTCTCCCTTCGGTCTGGGCTGATGAAGACCGTTTGCGACAGGTTGTACTCAATCTCATCAACAACGCTTTAAAATTTACTCCGTCAGGAGGGAGAATCACGGTGCGAGCCCGGGAGGAGGGTGCTGCTCTTATCGTGGAAGTTCAGGATACGGGTCGTGGCATAAGCAAGGAAGAACAAGCGTGGCTGTTTGAGCCTTATCACCGGCTGGAGACTGAAGTGGGGCATCTCAGTGGCTTGGGGTTAGGGTTAAGTCTTGCCAAGATGTTAGTGGAACTTCACGGCGGAAAGATTTGGGTGGAAAGCGAGAAGGGGAAAGGCAGTACCTTTGGCTTTTCTATACCTTTAAGGGCTTCAACTCAGACGGGAAAAACTTAAAGTTGACCTGAGAAACCGGCAAATTGTCCTCACCAAATTGCTTTACCATATTGTAACCATATTGTAACCATTTTTTAACCTTTCGCGACCAGTTTAAACTTTTTTGTAACCTTAGACGTATAAACTAAGGTTTAAAATATAAAATATAGGGGAGAAAACCTAGCCGGTTTAGCCTTTCCGAAACTTTCAAACAGCTATCATTTCTATCTGGTGCGTAGCTGGAGTAAAAATTTGGCTGAGACCATTGGAAAGCAAGGGGGTAGAGTGACGAGCAAGGCTGAAGAAATCAAGTATTCTGACCCGGAGATGGTGAAAATAGCCAGTGAAAGGGCAAAAATCAGAGCCAGAGCGGCAAAGTGGGACCTTGACATTGCCGTATTCCTGTTTGCTATCCTGATTATTATCATCATCCTTTTGTTTCAGGAAATCGCCATTGAGTTGGTGTCTTTAATTGCCATCTTCGGCTTAGCTGTAGTCTGGGTGGCTGGCTGGAGGCGGGGGAAGCAATTTTACCAGCGTTTCTATGGTGAAGAGCTGCTGAAACTGGAAGAAGCAAGAATGCGAGCTGAGGGAACGGTTGAGAAAAGAATAGAAGAAACCGTGGAAGACATAGTGAAGAAGGCGCTAATCGAGAGATGGCGCTAATGAATAGCCTCTAACCATACGAGTGAAAAGCCCGTTATTTGTGACAGAAGGAAGCAGTAATGCTTCCTTCCGCTATTTATGCTAGGATTAATATCGAAGTGAATATACACCAGAAGCAGGAGGCTTTAGACAATGAAGAAAGGCCAAGCTTGGGTTATAGCTGGACCTGGCAAAATGGTTATGGAGAAATTCGACATACCTGAGGTAGCTGAAGACAGCGCTTTGTTGAAGGTTGAGGCTTGTGGCATCTGCGCCACAGACAAACACATGTATCTCGGTCATTTCCCTGGAACTCAGTTTCCCTTAATCGTTGGACATGAAATCATTGGCACTATTGTAGAACTGGGCAGTAAAGCTAATGAGAATATGGCAGTATTTGGCGGGCCTTTGCAGGTTGGTGACCGAGTAGCCTTAGCCCCCAGCTCTATGGGCTGTGGCCGCTGCTACTACTGTCTGAACATGCCCGACCAGCCGGGTCTCTGCTCCCAGAGAAACATTGTTTACGGGTTTACTTCAACCAAGAAGGCTCCCGGTCTCTGGGGAGGCTACTCCGAGTATGTCTATGTACTCCCTAGAAGCTACCTTTTTAAGGTAACTGAAGATATGCCCTTAAAAAGGGCGATTATGATTGAACCCGGGGCTACCGGAGTGAGAGTTGTGGAGCGCGCTTTTGGTTCCGGGTATAAGGTTGGCAATAGCGTCATGGTGTTGGGCACCGGTCCGATTGGTCTGATGGCGATAGCCTCGTTACGTTACAGCGGTGTTGGTCTCATCATCGCTCAGGACCTGTATCCAAGTCGGCTGAATATGGCGAAACGCATGGGGGCTGACCTGCTCATTGACGGCAAGCTGCCCTTTGAACAGCGCTGGCAAAAAGTGCGGGAAGTGACCAATGGCATTGGTCCGGATATTGTGGTTGAGGCGGCCGGTGTCCCCGCTGTCTTTCGTGAGGCTATAGCTTTCACCCGTCGGGGTGGCAAATTAGTTGAGGCAGGGCACTTTACTGATACCGGGACAATCGAAATCAATCCTTTTGCTATCTGCTACCAGGGCTTGGATATCTATGGCTGCCGGTACTCTCCGATGATTTTCAAGAATGTCATCACCATGTTCGAGAGAACTCCGTTACCAGTGGAAGAGGTGGTGACTCATGCCTTTCCTCTTGAGGAGTTTCCTAAAGCGCTTGAGGTGACCGGTTCGGCAGAAGTGGGCAAAGTCATCATCACCCCGTAGTTAAGTTCTTGGGGATAGTCTGAATGGCGTTGATTCTGTCCATCGACCTTGCCTATCGGGATTACCGGAATTTTGGTTTCTGCCTGTTGCGGGAATCAGCAGGAAAAGTGGTTGATATCCAATACCCTGGCTACCAAGCTCTAGGCCTTGGCGGTGCTCCTCAAGCTGATACCTTGGCTCAGTGTGTTCTTCAATTCTGCTCAGACGAAGGTGTTTCTATTCTGATGCTCGATGGACCTCAGGGATGGAAAGCCCCAGATAATGGTCTCTTATATCAGCGGGTATGTGAGAAGGAGTTGCATACGCAAGCCAAGACCGGTACTATGGGGGAAGTGAAACCGGCAAATTTCACATCATTTGTCTCCTTTTCTATTGATGTTTTCCGTTTGCTCAATCAGACCGGGCGGGTCTCGCTGGTTAGTGAGCCCAGAATAAGACTACCGCAGGGGAGGGTTCTGCTCATTGAGACTTATCCGAATTCGGCGTGGCGGAAGTTGGGTATTCCGCCTCTGCCGGGAAAGAAAAAATGCACCCCTGAGCAAATAGCTCAACATTTAGGCGAACTTAAAAGACGTGTCGGACTACCCGTAACCAAAACCCCTACCCACGATGAACTATCGGCACTGGTGGCTGGTCTGGCTGGTGTGGCTATCGCCAGTGATAATGTGTCTGGCTATATTGTCTCCGGGCTGCCCCCCAAATTGACACCTGAAGGGTATATTGTTGAAGGCTATATCGTGAATCCGAGGCTGTCTCCTGTTTAATTTGACCCGGGAGGTCGCCATTAGCTAAACTATTTTATTATATTGAGAATATTGAGAGTGAATTAGGAGTACCATGATTTGGTTTCGCAGAATTATCGCCTTGCCTCTAGCTTTACTTTTTATTATCCTGTCTCTTTTGGTATTGGTTACTTTCCGCGTTAGTGATACGCTGGGAAACTCGGATTTCTACAATGAGCAATTGCGCCAGGCGGACATCTATAACTTCATCTACGATGACCTCGTGCCCACTGCTTTGGCGGAAGCTGAGGTCACTGGTGATATCTCAAAAGCCGGCATCGATGTCTCCCGACTTGAACCTTATCTTATCGACATGGTAGAGCAAACGGTTCCCCGAGAATGGCTCGAAGCCCAGGTGGAGCAATCCTTCAATGAAGTGGTGCCTTATGTTTGGGGAGATACGGAAAGCTTCAATATCAGGATTCCCTTGAAGGAGAGGGTGGAAACGGCCGCCCAGGCGATGAAAAATACTCTACATAAAGAAGAAGTTTTCCCTGTTATTTACGACCAGCTTATCGCCCTTATTCTCGATAAGGTCACGTCTAATGAAGAGTCAGCGCTGCCTTTCGCTCTGACCAGAGATGAAATGGGGTCGATATTGCGCAGGGTGTTGCCTGAGGAGTGGGTTCTGGTGCAGATAGACAGTGCTATCGACGAAGTGGTGCCCTACCTCACCAGAGATAAAGCGCAGTTCATGGTGCACGTGGAGATATCAGACCGTCTGGATGCTTTCGAGGTCGTGGTGGCTGATGTCCTCAAAAAGCCGGAAACTTATGATTATTTTTTTGAAGATTTAATGGCGCCAGCCATCGAGCAAAATATCCAGGAAATGGGCTCTCTTCCTTTGGGTATGACTCTGAGTGAGGATGAAATCCTTTCCGCCATGAGAAAGGCATTTCCGCTGGAGTGGTATCAGGCTCGAGTCACTGAGATGGTCGCCCAAATCTTCGCCTACTTAAGGGGCACCGAGGAAAGTTTAGATGTGGTCATACCTTTGACTGACCGTAAGCCGGCCATAGCTGAAGCGCTGGGCGACTTAGCTGACCAAAAGCTGGAGAGCTTAATAGATTCCCTTCCCGTATGCACGGCGGGGCAGCTTATTGAGATGATGCTGAATCCACCCCTGAATAGTCTTCCCGAGTGCCGCCCCCTGAATCTGTCTTACCAGCAGCTCAAAGAATTACTGGGCATTGATATCAGCCTGGTTGTGGCGCCCTTCGTCGATATTTTGCTTCCGGACCAATGGGTGCTGAGTGACGCTGAGCTGCGCCAGGCGTTTGGTGGGGGAGGGGATGAAGATTTTCTCAGCCAGGCGCGGGAGTGGGTGCAGGAGGGGTTAACTTACACTGATGAAGACCTTCGCGCTACTTTAGGAGGGGACTATGAAGCTGTGGAGGACATTCGACAGAGGATAGCCGATGGTTTCGTCTTTACCGAAAAGGAGCTGCAGAACTGGCTTAGGAGTATGGGAGATGAATCGGTGCAGAGCTTTGCTAGCCTGCGCTCCGGGCTGGGAATGGCACGACAATGGCTGCAGGTGGTCTGGATTATTCCGGTCCTGCTACTGGCAGCAGTCGGGGCGCTGGGTGGTCGGGGTTGGCGCAGCAAACTGGTCTGGGCAGCCTCAGTGCTGGCGATAATGGCAGTCATCGCTTATATTGTCTTCGGGCCATTGTTTTCCGCCATGGTACAACCCAGGCTCGATGAGGCATTGCTGCCTGCAGTCGGTCAAGCTGAGGGTATGCAGGCGATGATAGTGGCTAAAGGCGTCACTATAGCTCAAAACGCTGTGGCTAGCTTTATGGGAGGTCTCAAGAGCCAGGCACTTGGTATATTGGCTGTGTCTGTCCTACTTATCGGGTTGGCGGTTGCCTGGCCCATCTTGGCTAGAATGCGCCGAGGTTGATTTTGCGGGGGAAATAGCACAATCGGGAAGAAAATAAAATACTCAACTTCCTTTCTTATTTCGTAGATTACTGCGGCTTGCTTTCTAGTTTCCTGATGAGATTTTCCATGGCGGGTCTGGCTTTGCGTCCAAGTGGTGAGCCGTGACCGAAGCAGATGATGTCAAAATCCAAGCTAGCTATTCTCTTTATCGAATTGATTTCCTGTGCTAAATCGACGGTGAACGCTTTTGACGGTAAGCCTAATCTAAATCTATTAGCCAGCACATCGCCGGCAATGAGCAAACGCTCTGCCGGTATAAAAAGAGAGATGCTGCCCGGAGTATGACCGGGGGTATGCCATATTTTGATTCCTCCAAGTATGGGAAGTTCGTCACCATCGTTAACCAAGATATCAACGGGTGCTGGTCTGGTCTCCCAGAGCCGGGGCAGGGAGGGTAGCACTTTGGCAAGCCACTTCAACCACCCCGGTGCCGGCTGTGGTAGCCGACCATCAATGTACGGGGCATCAGCCACGTGAGCTAAAATCTTAGCTTGAGTCATTTCCTTTAGCGCTGCCAGACTGCCAACGTGGTCGGCATGGTGATGGGTGATGATGATATTGGTGATATCGGATGGGGAGTAGCCCAACCGTCTCACTTCTCTGATAATTTGCCGGCATCTGCCCTTAAATCCGGTGTCAACCAGGGTAAGGTTTCTATCGGCCAGTAAATATACGTTAGCACCCCAGACACCGGTGCCCCAGATGCCGCTGAACTGATATACGTGAGGCGTTAATTTCATTTTGGCACAACCTGACAACGTTAAGATTGGCTGATAAATTACGTGCCCTAGACACTTGGCGGTGTTGGCTCTGCTTAGGCTCTATTTCGATGGCGCTGGACAAACTGTTCCATTCGCTCCAGGGCTTCTTCAATGTCAGACAGTGAGGTGGCGTAGCAGCAGCGGACAAAACCCTCACCCTGCTGACCAAAGAGACTGCCGGGCATTACCACTACCCTTTCCTCGGTAAGGAGCTTTTCGGTGAATTCATCTGAGCTCAACCCGGTGACCTGAACCGAAGGGAAGGCGTAAAAGGCGCCCTTTGGTTCGTGGCACTTGAGACCTATCTGGTTAAGACCTCGAATGATAACTTTCCGGCGCTGGTCATACTCAGCTACCATCTGCTTAATATCGGCCTCTCCGCTTTTGAGCGCCTGCAGGGCTGCCATCTGCGCCATACTGGACGGGCTGAGCATGGTATGTTGGTGTATCTTGCTTATGGCAGCGATGAACTCAGCGGGAGCAGCCGCATAGCCCAAACGCCAGCCCGTCATGGCGTAAGCTTTGGAGAAACCATCAAGGACGATAGTACGCTCCTTCATTCTGGGGAGGCTGGAGAAACAGGCGTGTTTTATCCCGTAGGTCAACTGGCTGTAGATTTCATCCGAGATAACCAGTAGGTCGTATTTTTCGGCTACTCTGGCAATTTCCGCTAGCTCGCTCCGGTTCATCTCCGTGCCGGTGGGGTTAGAGGGATAGCCAAAGAGGATTACCTTGGTTCTGGGGGTGATTCTGGACTCTATCTGGTCTGCTTCCAGCTTGAAATCGTTCTCGGCTCTCGTCAGTACTGGAACTGGGACGCCTTGAGACAGAGTAATGCAGGATGGATAGCAAAGGTAGTAAGGGTCAGGCATGATGACCTCATCACCGGAATCCAAAATAGCCCGGAAGGCTAGGTCCATGGCTTGGCTTGAGCCAACGGTGATGACAATCTCGCTTTCCGGGTCATATCTAACGCCGTAGCGGTGCTCCAGATTCTGCGCCACGGCTTGGCGCAGCTCCGGAAATCCGGCAGTTGGGGTATACCTGGTGATGCCCTTTTTGAGAGCATCAAGGGCTGCCTCGCAGATGTGCCAGGGGGTGGTGAAATCCGGCTCCCCAACACCTAAGGAGATAATTCTTTTACCTTCTTTGGAAACAGAATGAAATAAACTCAGGAATTTGGCAAAGCCCACATCAGATACCGAATCCGCCCGCTGCGAGGTTCTTTTCTTTAACTTCATTCTACTTTTGTCTGACATTGTCACCATTTCCCTTGCTGTTTGGCTAAAATTATAGAGCTTCCCCTCAGAAATGACAAATGAACTTATGAGATTGTCCGGCAACCTTACAACTGTAACATTGGTAGACTGAGGTTGAATTTTCTAGTAAAATTAAATTACAGGAACAAATATATGGCAAAAGAAGTGAGAAAATTTCCCCCTGATGACCAAGATTATGCTCTGTGGTGGCTGATACTTCACCTGAGGCGTGCCATGCGCAAGCTAAGGGCAAGGGAGCTATTTCAATATGGAATTACCCCGGAGGAATCCTCAGTGTTGTCCGTGGTACAGGCGGTTGGCAAAAGGGCAACGCCAGCGGAAATAGCGCGCTATCTTCTGCGGGAGCCTCACTCTATTTCTGCCCTCCTGAGCAGGATGAAAGAAGAAGGACTGGTAAATAAGGTCAAGGACTTGGAAAGAAAGAATCTGGTAAGAATCGAGCTGACAGATAAAGGGCGTAAAGCCTATAAGCAAGCTTTGAAGAGGGAGTCCATCTATAAAGTAATGTCCTGTCTCTCTGAAGAAGAGAGCCAGCAGCTCAGCCTGCTCTTGGAGAAATTGTGCCGGAAGACCGTGGAAGAGCTTGACATGAGACGTAAACCACCCTTTCTATTCTAACCTTTCTAACCTTCACATTTGTTTCTTATTAAGCTTCAGCATGCCAGCTTACGGCTATGTTAAGTCTCTGAATAAGGTTGAACCTGAGCCCTGTATTATAGCTCAGGAGGCTACTCCACAGATGATTCTCGACTGTATATCCGTTCCTTCCAGCGTACCCCGGCACCGACCGCCCTTCGGAAGATAGCACAAAAGCCAGCCACGAAAAGGAAGGATAAGCCAAATGGGTGCAGCAAAACCGAGATGACCGGCTCTTTGAAACGGCTATCCACCAGCCAGCGCATGAATAATATAATGCCTACCTGTGAAATAATAATAGTGCGCAGACCGGTAGGCGCCACAACGACAAACAGTTCTCGCCAGAGTGAATAGAATGGCAGCAAGAAGAAGAAATAAGCGGCAGACATCATAATAACCAGTGCTGCCGGGGAGAAGGCGAGCACGGAGTATATCCACTTGATGAAGCCCTCCAGCATTGCCCCCACGTTGTGGTACATATGGCATGAGACTGCTGGCGATAAATCAACTGACACCTGGCGGCCACCGCGCCGGCTTACCTCAATCCCCAGCCAGACATCTTCCAGTATGCGGGACTTTACTGCCTCATGACCACCAATACTCCAGTATTTCTCCCTGGGGAAAAGGAGAAACTGACCAATAGCCAGAGATGGTTTGGGCTCACGGGAACGTTGCAGCCACCACAGCGGCAGCCAGCTAAAGATGACAAAGTAAAGTACCGGGATAGCTATTTTTTGGGGCAGGGAGGCGGCTAACTGGCGTGGAAAGCCGGAAAGCAGTGAAGAATTTAACTTGAGTGCCTGGGCAAGAGCACTGCGCAACATACTGGGAGTATGCGTGGTATCAGCATCAACAAATAATAGCCATGAACCCCGGGCTTGCTTGGCTAGTTGATAGCAGGCGAAAGACTTGCCTGTCCAGTCTTCGGGTAGAGGCTCACCTCTGAGCAACTGGATGCGGCTATCTTTGGCAGCAAAACGTTCTACAATAGCCGCCGTATTATCCGAGGAGTTATCGTCCAGCACCAGAATCTCAAAATTAGGGTAGTCCTGCGTTTGCAGAGACTCCAGACAATTGGCAATGTTTACCTCTTCATCTCGGGCAGGAATAAGCATAGAGATAAGGGGAGCTGGCGAGGGAACTTCAGCGTCATTACGCAGTGTTTTCAGACTTCTCAAGTTCAGGGCGAGGTTGAGCAGGAAGATAACCAGACCAAAGACGATTATTCCCTGATAGAGCATCCTCCGGACCTCCTATTTCAATTTAAATCTGTCAACTTCTTGACTGGTACCATCGGACGAGTTTTATCCTGAATCTGGGGAAAGTCTTCAGACTGTCATACTGCTTGATGGCAAATACTGCCAGCACGCCAAGCATAAATAATGATTCCCATGAATACCCACGGGTAACCACCAGGTAGGCGAGTGAGCCTATCGGAGCGAACATCGTTGTCCAGGCATCAGGTTCGATGCAGAGAAAAGCCAGGACTATGAAGACAATAAAAATAATCAGCAGCCCATGTTGCGGTAGCGCTAAGAGAACACCAAAGGTGACCGCAACCGCCTTGCCCCCTTTCAGCCGGAGAAACGGGGAAAAAGCATGTCCCAAGATGGCACTCAGCCCAATCGCTATCGCTATCACTTCAGAAAGTCCAAAGATGGAGTAAGCCATGAAGACAAAGGGAAAACCCTTAGCTATATCTAAAGTCAGGGCAATGAGACCGGACTTGACGTCTCCAGCACGGAAAACGTTGGCGGCGCCAGGGTTACCATTCCCGTAATCTCTGATGTCTTTACCCAATAGCCACCGCCCAACCCACACCGAAAAGGGGCAGGCACCCAGCCAGAAGGCAGCGATAGCCAGCAATATTATTTTAAAAACTTCGGTCACAGCACCACTATCACTTATGTAATTGAGTACATAGCGTCGTGGGTATTATAATCTATAACCATACGGCTAGTAAAGTGGGAGGAATTTAGAGCCTTTAACAACCCCTCACCCTTTATCCCTCTCCCCTTGCCAAGGGGAGAGGGCAGAGATTCTAGAGAGGGGGCGAAGCCCCCTCTTACTTACACTCCCCCTTCCCTTACCCTTACCAAGGGAAGGGGGATAGGTTGTTAAACAATCTCGGAACTTAAGATTTTAATCAATCTTTAAAACAGCAGCCCCCTGGATTTTTCCCTGCTTTAACAGAATTAAGGCTTCGTTTGCCTCTGCTAACTTGAATTCTTGAACCTCTGGGATAATGGGAATTTCGGCTGCCAGGGGAAGGAAATCTTGAACGTCCTTTCGGGTAATGTTAGCCACACTCTTCATCTCCTTTTCCTCCCACAATAAACGGGCGTAGTCTAAAGGTGGAATAGGATTTCTTTTTCGAATCACGGCCAGCACCAGTCTGCCACCCTTTTCCAGAACCCTCAAAGCGTGGGGCACTGTCTCTCCCACCGGAGTGAAATCAATGGCACAGTTGACCTTTTGGGGAGGTTCATCTTCGACTGCGCCTGTCCAGGACGCTCCCAGCTTCTCTGCCAGACGGCGATGCTCTTCGCTTCGGCTGAAGACGAAGATTTTACACCTCCAGTATCTGGCTACCTGAATCACGATATGTGCCGAAGCCCCGAAACCAAAAAGCCCCAGAGTTTGACCGTGTCTAATCCCGGAAAGTTTTAAATCGCGGAATCCGATAGCTCCAGCACATAGAAGAGGGGCTGCCTGAAAATCAGTGAAGCGGTCGGGAATGGGATGGGCAAAATCTTCTGATACCACAGTGTACTGAGCATAGCCACCATCGGCATAGCAGCCGGTGCTCTGAAAATCAGGGCATAAGTTTTCCCTGCCTTCCCGGCAGAAACGGCATTTGCCGCAGGCAGAGTGAATCCAGGCAATGCCCACTCTCTCTGCAACCTTCAACCTGGTGACCCCGGAACCCAGACTTTCCACTTGACCAACTATTTCATGCCCCAGAATGATGGGGAGTTTCGGCTGGAGCCTGCCTTCAATTTCATCCAGTTCGGTATGACAAACGCCACAAGCGGAGATTTTGACCAGGACCTCTCTGGCTTTTGGCTGGGGTACTGGCAGCTCGACCAGTTCTAATGGTCGATTCTCCACTGGCGAGACTTTTTTCAGAATCTGGGCTTTCATTCCGCCTAAAACCCTAGCATTTTCGGGTTGGGCTGTCAAAGGGGAAAAGAGAGCCTTTAACAACCCCTCACCCTTTATCCCTCTCCCCTTCATAAGGGGAGAGGGAAGAGGTTTTGGAGAGGGGATTTTGCCCCTCTCCTACTTTTACTTCCCCTTCCCTTGCCAAGGGAAGGGGGATAGGTTGTTAAACAATCTCGGAACTTAAGATTTTAATCAATCTTTAAAACAGCAGCCCCCTGGATTTTTCCCTGCTTTAACAGAATTAAGGCTTCGTTTGCCTCTGCTAACTTGAATTCTTGAACCTCTGGGATAATGGGAATTTCGGCTGCCAGGGGAAGGAAATCTTGAACGTCCTTTCGGGTAATGTTAGCCACACTCTTCATCTCCTTTTCCTCCCACAATAAACGGGCGTAGTCTAAAGGTGGAATAGGATTTCTTTTTCGAATCACGGCCAGCACCAGTCTGCCACCCTTTTCCAGAACCCTCAAAGCGTGGGGCACTGTCTCTCCCACCGGAGTGAAATCAATGGCACAGTTGACCTTTTGGGGAGGTTCATCTTCGACTGCGCCTGTCCAGGACGCTCCCAGCTTCTCTGCCAGACGGCGATGCTCTTCGCTTCGGCTGAAGACGAAGATTTTACACCTCCAGTATCTGGCTACCTGAATCACGATATGTGCCGAAGCCCCGAAACCAAAAAGCCCCAGAGTTTGACCGTGTCTAATCCCGGAAAGTTTTAAATCGCGGAATCCGATAGCTCCAGCACATAGAAGAGGGGCTGCCTGAAAATCAGTGAAGCGGTCGGGAATGGGATGGGCAAAATCTTCTGATACCACAGTGTACTGAGCATAGCCACCATCGGCATAGCAGCCGGTGCTCTGAAAATCAGGGCATAAGTTTTCCCTGCCTTCCCGGCAGAAACGGCATTTGCCGCAGGCAGAGTGAATCCAGGCAATGCCCACTCTCTCTGCAACCTTCAACCTGGTGACCCCGGAACCCAGACTTTCCACTTGACCAACTATTTCATGCCCCAGAATGATGGGGAGTTTCGGCTGGAGCCTGCCTTCAATTTCATCCAGTTCGGTATGACAAACGCCACAAGCGGAGATTTTGACCAGGACCTCTCTGGCTTTTGGCTGGGGTACTGGCAGCTCGACCAGTTCTAATGGTCGATTCTCCACTGGCGAGACTTTTTTCAGAATCTGGGCTTTCATTCCGCCTAAAACCCTAGCATTTTCGGGTTGGGCTGTCAAAGGGGAAAAGAGAGCCTTTAACAACCCCTCACCCTTTATCCCTCTCCCCTTCATAAGGGGAGAGGGAAGAGGTTTTGGAGAGGGGATTTTGCCCCTCTCCTACTTTTACTTCCCCTTCCCTTGCCAAGGGAAGGGGGCAAGGAGGATAGGTTGATCAACAATGCAGTTGACGCTTAATAGAAACAGGTGCTATCCTTTGCCTGAGACTGGCTGATTTGGTGGTTATATGAAGAGTGAAAGTATCGTCTTAATTGGTATGGCTGGCGTTGGCAAGTCAACGATAGGCAGGGCACTAGCCAAAGCATTAGGTTTCAACTTCATTGATGTCGATAAGTATATCTTGCAGAAGGAAGGTAAGACGATACAGGAAATCATTGATGATGAAGGTGACGAGGCTTTGCTTCAAATTGAAAAACGCAGAATGTATGAAATAGACCTGTGCTGCATGGTGGCAGCTCCGGGGGGCAGCATCATTTACCACCCTGACCTCATGGAATACCTGAAAAGAAATTCGACCCTGGTTTACCTGGAAGACTCTTTTAACAATATAGCAAGGAAACTGACCGGTGGCATGGACCGAGGGATAGTTGGCTTGAAAAGCAAACCATTAAGAGATATTTACGAGGAAAGAAAACCTCTTTATACGAAGTATGCTGACATTATCATAGATTGCCGGGGTCAATCACAAAACCAAATCGTTAGCGAAGTACTGCGAAGATATTCAGACTTAAGAAAAGAAAATTAATCTTTATTTCTTTCTCAGGCTCTGGACGGCGGCAGTCACTCCGGTCCCCGATTCCAGTGAGTAACCTTCCTCAGCCAGCAGTTTCTCCAGGGCGGACAGGACGAGCAAAACATTCTCCTCAGTTGAGGAATGTCCCATAAGCCCGATTCTCCAGACCTGTCCCTTTAATGCCCCCAGTCCGCCCCCAATCTCAATGCCAAATTCATTGAGCAACCTTTGTCTTACCCGCAGGTCATTGACACCAGAAGGAATACGCACTGTGGTCAGGGTGCTCAAGCGGTGACCAGCTTGAGCGTGCAAGGTCAGCCCCATCGCCTCCAGCCCGGCTTGAAGGGCTGAGCCGTTTCTGAGGTGGCGCTGGATACGGGCTTCCAGACCTTCTTCAGCAATCAACGTCAGGGCTTCATGCAGGGCATAGATGAGGCAGGCTGGTGCGGTATGATGATAGGTTCTGCCGTCACCGGCTAGCCAGTACCTGGCGAGCAAGGAGAGATCGAGGTAAAAACTGAACACATTGCAGGAGCGCATCTTCAATGTCTCCAGAGCCTTCTGGTTGGCCGTAAAGGGGGCAAGGCCGGCGGGGCAACCAATACACTTCTGTGAGCCGCTATAGCAAATGTCAATGCCCCAGTCGTCCACGGCCAGCTCATGTCCACCAAGAGAGGTAACCGCGTCCACCAGAAAGAGAGCTCCATACTGCTTTGCCAGTTGGGCAGCCTCGGTCAGAGGCTGAAGGACACCGGTGGAGGTCTCAGCCTGAACCAGAGCCAGTAGCTTCACCCGTTTCTGGGATTTTAGTGCCGCTTTAATGACCTCTGGTTCAATGACTCGTCCCCAATCAGCATTCAATTGGATGACATTGGCGCCATATCTCAAGGCAATATCCGCCATCCTCTGGCCAAAAAAACCGTTTACCCCGATGACGGCAGTGTCACCCTTTTCCAGGAAATTGCCTAGGCTGGCCTCCATTCCCGCCGAGCCGGTGGCGGAGATGGGGAAAGTAAGCTCATTTTTGGTGCGGAAGAGGAAGCGCAGCAGTTGCATGGTATCATCCATGATGGTGAAAAAATACGGGTCCAGGTATCCCAGCACTGGTTCTGTCATCGCTCTCTGGACACGCGGGTGGACATTGCTCGGTCCCGGGCCAAGAAGAATCCGATAAGGTTGTTTTCGCTCCTGATATGAAATATCGGGCATGGGCAATCACCTCTTTTACCTGGCTTTAGCCATAATCTTACGATTTTAACAGGCGGTTGATGAGTTCATCAAGCAGAGGCTTGGCTTGTTCTTCAGGGAGACAGTATTGCATTCTGGTGAATTTCTTTCTGAAACTGGAGACCTGCTGCGAGACATCCTTTTCCTTCAGAACTACTGCTGCCATGAAGCCTGCCAGCTCAGCGAAGTCAGCTTCCTTCATACCGAATCTGGTCATCTCCTGAACGCCGGTCCTCAGACCACTGCTAGCAGTGAAGCCCTCGTCGTCTGGTAACGCCTGATAGTTAACGATGATATTATTCTTCTCCAGCCGGTCAGCAACCTCAACCCCTCTGGCATAGCCGACGCGCAGGACAACCTGATGTGTTTCGGTATAGTTAATGGCAGGGTCTCCTTCTACATGCAAACCCTGCTCTTTGAGCGCCAGAGCAAAAGCCTTGGCATTAGCAATTACCTGTTTCTGGTAATCACGCCCGTAGGTATTCATCTCGTAGGCAGCCATTAATAGCCCCAGCAGGGTACCAAGGTGATGATTGCTCACGCTTCCGGGAAAGGCTCTCTTGACGATACACTGCCAGAGGTCAAAGTAATCCGTTCCTTCGCTCATGTTGCTGGCGATTATGCCTCGCTGCGTACCAAAGAAAGTCTTATGTGTGGAAGCAGTGATAATATCGACTCCCTCCGCAAAGGGCTCTTGAAAATAAGGGCCGAGCAGACCCAAGACATGGGCGGCATCATACATGATTATCGGCTTCGGTTTTATGCCAGCGAGCATTTCGGCTAACTCTTTGATTGGCTCGTGGTGCAAGGTCATGCTCTTGCCCAGGATAATCAGCTCTGGCCTGTGCTCGTCAATCAGTTCCGCCGTTCGGGATAGGTCTATCTGGTAAGGGTTGTCAGGCAGGATGGGGAAGTTGACCACCGCCCACCTTTCGCTAACCGGGTCGATGGCGACGTAATCTCTTAGTGCCCCCATGGGCTGGGCGCTTAAATGTCCTCCCTTGATGATATGATGGTTCATCACGCTTCTCAGTCTTCTGGGCGGCGCCTTTCGGTCAACCCGATTTAAATAATCCAGAAGTCCACTGAACACGGTGGTATTAGTCATTTGACCGCTTATCAATCTGGTTTCCACTTCTGAGCAGCCCAGGAATTCCTTCAAGTTTTCCGCCAGCTCGGCTTCTATCTCGGCGATAAACCTCGTGCCCTGATAGTAATAAGCTTCAATATCTCCCAGGGCTTCCACCTTTCGGTGCTCAGCATACCGTCCCGATGGGTCGGCAATGGTCAGCAATCTCACCAATGGCGATGCCGTCTGCTCAGAAGGGATAAGGTTGACGGCGTTTTTTTGTCGCCACAGGGTATTATCGCTGGTTTTTCTCACCAGGGTTTCCGCCAGGTTTGCCAGAGACTCTCTGGTTTTCCTTGGCAAGGGATTTGCTGTTTCTTTGGGCAATAGCGGTCTGGCATAAGGAGGTGCCTCACCACCGATATGCCTCCGTACTATCATTCCCTGCGCTGTCTTGTCTCGAATCATGACCTGCATTTTTTGCCCTTCCTTCAAATCAGCATCCAGGTAGGCGAGGCAGATGGCTCTTCGGGGAGATTCGGTGCTGGGCTTGGATTTGATGCCTATACCTTCAGCTTTCCAGTAAGGAACTATGGTGCCGCTGGTCACATTGCCGACAAGTTTTCCATCGATATGGACGGGAAAGCCGGGTCTGGCGATAGCCCCGCCGGATATCGAAATGGGGAAGATGGTTCTGGGGACAAGTAGATTCTCTCTTGATGTCTCAAGCCGACCTTCCTGCCGTAGTTTGATTTCCTGGAACTGCTTCATCAGTGCCTCTCGTCCCATAAATTTCCCTTTGAGCTGACTGAAGCTCACGGCAAATCTAGCTGCTGGCAAAGCAAAAACCGGGATTTCCCTTCCCTCGATATCAGTTCCCAGTTCATGTCCATATAGGGGAAGTCCAGCCTCTAACCTCAGGGTGTCTCTGGCTCCCAGTCCCACCGGAACAATCCCTTCTTTTTCACCGATTTCCAGAAGCTTATTCCACAAACGGGTCGCCATATCGGCGGGCGGGAACAGCTCGAAGCCTATGGGCTCACCGGTATATCCAGTTCGTGACACAGGTACTTGAACGCCAAATATCTCAGCGATGGCTAGCCTATTCCTTACCGGCTCAAGGAGTTTTTTGATATCCGGGATAATTGTCTCGAGTATCGCCTTGGTCCTTGGACCCTGTAATGACAGCATGGCAATCCTGCTGGTCTGGTCTTCCAGAACCAATCGAGGGAATTTTTTCCGGAATTTCTGAAGCCAGTCCCAGTCCTTTTCCGTGTTGGCAGCATTGACCACCAGCACATATTCGGCTTCATCTATTCGGTAGAGGTAAGAATCGTCAATGGCTCCACCATTTTCATTCGGAATTATGGTGTATTGCGATTGTCCAGGCGACAGGGCAGCGGCATTGTTGGTTAGAACGTGTTGTAGAAAAGGCAAAGCATCCTGGCTGCTGATGTGGAACCTTCCCATATGGGAGATATCGAAGAGCCCGCCAAACTTTCTCGTTGCCAGATGCTCGGCGAGTATCCCCGAAGGATAATGAAGTGGCATCTCCCAGCCGGCAAATTCAACCATTTGGGCTTTTAGCTTCAAATGCTCTTCATATAGCGGGGTGCGTTTCATCGTGACCATCCCCAATACAGATTAATTGGTATTAGACACAATAGTATAATAGTATAACTTAAATTAATATTTTGAGGTTCCAGTCTCCACCATTTTGCCGGTTACGTTAAAGACGACGCGTTCGCAGATATTGGTTACCCGGTCAGCACAGCGCTCCAGGTTGTGGGCTACCCAGAGGAGGCGAGTCGCTCTGGTGATGGTCTTTGGGTCTTCCAACATGAAGCTAAGCAACTCCCGAAAGACTTGATTATAAAGGTTATCCACTTCATCATCCTCAGCCATAATTTGCCGGGCGGCGTCAACATCGTAGTTCATGAAAGCATCCAGGCTGCGTCGCAGCATGTCTATAGCCTTTTCTGCCATGCGAGGTATATCAATAAGCGGCTTTAAGGGTGGCTCATCACCAATCATAATCACAATCTTAGCGATGCCTTCGCCATGGTCACCAATACGCTCTAATTCCGTGATAATATTAAGCACAGAAATAATCGCCCGCAGGTCTCCGGCCATAGGCTGTTGCGTGGCGATAAGCTGAATACATCTCTCTTCGATATTAAACCTTTTTTCATTTATTTTGAGGTCATCAGCGATTATCTGTTTTGCCATTATCAGGTCTCGCTTCTGCAGCGCCTCAATGGAACGGCGGATTGCCTTTTCCACCATGCTCCCCATGGCAAGCACATCATCCTGAACTTCTCTCAACCTTTTATGGAAAGTAGTTCTGATTTCCATGGTTAAAACCTCCTCCCGAGCCTTTAGCCAAATCGACCGGTGATATAGTCCTCGGTGCGTTTATCTTTGGGATTGGTAAAGAGCTGAGAAGTAGGACCGTATTCTACCAGCACTCCAGCCCTGTCAGCTTCCATCATCAGGAAGGCAGTCATATCGGATACCCGTGCCGCCTGCTGCATGTTATGGGTGACGATAACAATAGTGTAATCCTCTGCCAGGTTTCTCATCAAGTCCTCGATTTTGAGGGTAGCCACCGGGTCGAGGGCGCTGCACGGTTCATCCATCAGGATGACTTCAGGCTCAACCGCCAGCACCCGGGCAATACATAACCTTTGCTGCTGGCCTCCAGAGAGCGCCAAAGCTGATTGCTCCAGCTTGTCTTTAACCTCATCCCAGAGCGCGGCCTCGCGGAGATTTTCCTCAACGATGTTCTCAAGTTCACTATGGTTATTTATGCCGTGTCGCCGCGGGCCAAAAGCCACATTCTCAAATACGGACATGGGGAAGGGGTTGGGCTTCTGGAAGACCATGCCCACCCTTTTTCTGAGCTCCACGACATCAATATCGTTTTTATAAATGTCAATGGCATCAATCTCAACCCGCCCTTCGACTCTGGCACTGGAGATAAGGTCGTTCATCCGGTTAAAGAGACGCAAGAAAGAGGACTTGCCGCAGCCGGACGGTCCGATTACCGCGGTTATGGCGCGGTCTGGTATATCCAGGCTGATATTTCTTAGCGCCTGAAAATTACCGTAAAAAAGGTTTACCTTTTCTGTTCTGAGTTTTACTTTGTTCCTCTGAGCTGTACTATTATTCGATAAGACGTAATTTAGGCTCATGAACCATACCTCCGCTGGCGAACTCGCAATCTGATGAGGATGGCTATGGAATTAAAGAACAATACCACAACCAAAAGAACCAGAGCAACTCCCCACGTTGTGCTCTTGGGCATGCCCGGGACATGAGCTGCCACTGTGTAGAGGTGATAGGGCAAAGCCATAAACTGGTCAAAGGGCGATTGTGGCAGTCCGGGTAGAATAAAAGCAGCCCCGACCACCAGTATAGGCGCCGTCTCCCCGGCAGCACGGCTCATCGCCAGGATAGCTCCGGTAATTACTCCCGGCAATGCCTGAGGCAGGACGATGTGCCTTATCGTCTGCCATTTCGTGGTGCCAATGGCAAGGCTTCCTTCACGGTATTCTCTGGGCACAGCTAGAATTGCCTCTCTGGAGGTAGTAATGGTCATCGCCAGCGCCTGACAGGCTAAAGCCAGGCTGGCCGCCAGCAGTGACATGCCAAAATGCAGTGCCATGACAAATAAGCCAAGCCCGAAAAGACCATAAACAATGCTGGGTACACCGGCCAGGTTCAGGATAGCCATATTGATGAGTCGGGTTAGCCAATTGTCTCGGGCATACTCGGTGAGGTAAATCCCGGCTAGCACCCCAACGGGCAGAGCAAAGATGATGGTGCCAACCATGAGGTAAAAAGTGCCGACAATGGCTGGGAAAATGCCTCCGGCCTTGCCTGCTTGGGAAGGCGGCTGGGTCAGGAACTCCCAGCTAATCGCATCGGCGCCATTAATGATAATGTAAAAGATAATGAACAGGACGGGAACCACCACAATAGCTGTCGCCAGGATAAGCAGCCCGAAGGCAGTGCGCTGCGAAAGCTGGCGTGACGTCAAAGTTTGAGTAGCCATAGACAAACTACCTCGCAAACTTCCGTTTTTGGCGCTCAAGCACTCTATCTGCAATCAGGTTAACCGCCAAAGTCATGACAAAGAGAATCAGACCAATGGCAAATAAAGCCTGATATTGCAGCCCGCCACGGACGGCGTTACCAATCCCGGAGGCAATAGCGGCAGTCATTGGCATCATAGGCTCGGTTGGAGAATAGGGTATTGCCAGAGCGCCGCCGGCGACCATAAGGACGGTCATGGTCTCCCCGATGGCACGTCCTACACCCAGCATAGTTGCCGCAGCAATGCCAGAGAGGGCGCCGGGAATACAGACATATCTTATTGTTTCCCACTTGGTGGCACCGAGTGCGTAAGCTGCCTCTCTAAACTCATGGGGAACGGCACGCAGCGCATCCTCAGAGACGCTGACGATAATGGGTAAGCTCATCAGGGAGAGCATAATGGCTGCGGCAAGCCCACAAAGCCCGGTGTTGAGATTAAAAAGGCTCTGGACTAATGGGGAAAGAAGCATAAGCCCGATGAACCCCATAACCACTGAAGGAATTCCCGCCAGCAGCTCAACGACTGGCTTCACCGCTTCCCGGAGCTTGACTGGGGCGACTTCAGCAAGATAGGCAGCACAGCCAATACCTATGGGCACCGCAATAGCTGTAGCAACAAGGGTAACCCAGAGCGTAGCCACAAAGAAGGGCAACATGCCAAAGGTGGGAGGTTCCGAAACCGGATACCATTTGGTGCCAAAGAAGAATTTCCAGGGAGCAGTATAGGAGAAAGCTGGCAAGCCCTCGCGCAGCAGGAGGACAAGAACACCTAATAGGACAACTATGGACAGAAGTCCATTGAAAAAAATCCAAGTCTCAATAGTCTTTTCGCCAAAACGCCACCGCCGCCGCAGGCTCTTGATAGAATCAACCTCGGCAGTGGCAGTTGCGGCTCCCCGCTGCAGCATGGGGGCAACCTTTCCTTTCAGACAGTTTCCCGCAAGATAACCTTTGTTTATTATAAACTATCCCAGTGGCACATAGCCAACTTCAATCACTTTCTGCTG
>CAZUSN010000003.1:0-26095 GCA_964623035.1 uncultured Dehalococcoidaceae bacterium
AATCCCCATCGAAAAGTTTCACATCTTCCAGGTGCCGGGACAACTTTCCCTCAGGCCCCCTATCAGAATTGAGGATGGTCTGCTCAAAGAGCACGCTTTCCCCAAAAACCAGTTCTTTTACTGGGTCAACCCTCACACCGAGCATGACCTAGTGCTACTATTGGGCACAGAACCTAACTTAAACTGGGAAGAATACTCGGCGACCATTCTAAATATGGCTGAGGAATTTTCCGTAGCTAGAATCTACATTCTGGGTGGCGTGCTTGACCAGACCCCGCATACCAAGGAATCTGGTGTTTTCTGCGCTTGTAGTTCAAAAGAGCTCAGGGAGGAGATGCAGAGGTACAGCATGCAGTACAGCAACTACGAGGGGCCAGGCAGTTTTGGCTCAACATTGCTCTATTTTTGCCAGAAAAAGCGTTTGCCCATGGTCAGCATGATCGCCCGCTCCACCTACTATCCCGAGTTCAATATCGTCATCCCCCGTAACCCCAAGGCGATAAAAGCATTGGTTATCAGGCTGAAAAGCTTGCTTCGTCTTAATCTGGATATTTCAGACCTGGAACGGGAAGGTGAGGAGCTCGAGGCAAAACTTAACTTCATGGCCAGCCACAACCCTGAGTTCAGAAATTATATTGAGGAGCTGGAAAAGCAATTCATCGAGGTAAAATACGAGGAGCCACTTGACATAACGGCAAACGAAGCGGTGAAGCTTGCCGAGGAGTTCTTGAAGGAAAAGAGAGAAGAATAGGATTTTGTTCGCTGGTTTAGTAGCCCTCTTCCGCCGCAGCCACAATCGCCTTAAGATTGGCAATCGGGGTTGTCAGCGGGATAGCGCACTCCGGGCCGATGGAATTCACCCCCGCTTCTATGTTGTATCTCGCCTGCCGGTAAACGTCATCCGGGGTTCCCTGCAATAAGCCCTCAATATTGCTGATACCCCCAAGGAGTGAAATTTCCCCCCGGGCAGCCTCAACCACTTTCTTCGGGTCATTTTTCCATTCGAAGTGATAGCCATCATAGCCTTCGGTGATAATGAGCGGAACGCGGTCCAGACATTTGCCACAGATGTGCAGGATGGTCGGTCCGCCTATCTGCGCCAGCATCCGGCGGTGCATGGGTACCAGAAATTGGGCATAGTCTTTGGGGCTTACCATATCACCGGTGGCATGGTCGGGAAGAGTTACCACATCAGCGCCGGCGCGGAGCTGGGCATTGGCAAAGGCGACGGTCGCCGGGAGATAAGCATCAAGCAGTGCCCTGACTCCATCAGGGTCAAGCCGCGTCATAATCAGGAAATCTTCAACGCCTACCGTGTGGTAGCATATCGTCCAGGGACCCATTACCTTGCCCATAATCGCCACCCGGTCGCCATATTCACGGCGGAGCAAGGAAATAGCATCCAGAACCACCCGCAGAGAGGGTTTCTCCAGAAGACTCTCCGGGATGACCACATCACGGGCACTCTTCACCGGATGGGTCAGCGCCTCAGGCATCTTGTTATCTTTGCCCCAATCGACTTCACAGCCAAGGGCAGCCGCCTCCTGCTGAACACTGAATTCCGGCATGATAGTATCAAAGCCGAGTATTTCATAGCCCGCCGCCGCCAGCTCAGCCATTGCCCTAGCATCAAGGTGCGCCTCTGGAAAATGGACACCGACCTTGTTCATCAGCTCAACGCAGGCGATAGAAGTTGGATTGGAGACGGAAATCCGCTTACCTTTCCTGCCTCCCATGAGGTTAGCCAGAAACCTTCGCCTGGGTGTCAGGTCAGGCTTTTCCCCATTACCAGTGGTCATCTTTCTCCTCCTTTAGCAAGCCTTACGGGCTACGTATAATCTATTCTCTTTGATATATTTGTTTACCGCTTCGGGGACAAGATGGCGAATGGATAAGCCCCGCACCACCCGTTCCCTTATCTCCGAGGCACTGATATCAACATGCGGCTCGTCCATCAGCATCACCCGCTGCGAGATACCGGGGAGACTGGTTTCCAGAGTCTTGAGGTTGGGGCGGGGAGAACCCGGTCTGGGCACCGCCACCAGGTAACATAGCTGAATAAGCCGTGATGGCTCCCGCCACTGGGGGAGTTGCGCCAGATTGTCCTGCCCCAAGATAAAGAATAGTTCATCATCGGGAGTAAGCTTAGCCCTCAATTCAACAATAGTGTCAATGGTATAAGAAGGACCAGCTCGCTCTATCTCCATTGTTGAGAGCTTGAAATAAGGCTTATCGGCAAGGGACAGGCGCAGCATTTCCAGGCGGTGCTTGGCAGGTGTAATGAGCCTATCTGTCTTGAGCCAAGGCTGCCCGGCGGGGACAAAGATAACCTCAGCCAGATTGAGTCGAGCTCTTACCACCTCAGCGACAATGAGATGCCCATTATGAACCGGGTCAAAGGTGCCTCCCAGAACACCAATATTCATGCGACTACCACTCCCACTCTAGAGTACCGCAGCGAACTTTATCACCCGCTTTAATCCCCGCCTTCTCCAAAGTTTTGGTGATACCTAACCTTGAAAGTCGCCCCTTCAGGTACCAGCGTAACTCAGAGCTAATCACCCCCTCTCGGGCGAAAAAACGCTCCAGTTCTGGCGCCTCGACGACGAAGATATCTCCTTCTTTATACACATTGGCGCGGCCGGCCTTGGGTTGAGGGCGAAACACTTTCGTCGGGACTTTTCTACCGGGTTCTTTCTCAGCAGCAATTCGGTTCAACATCTTCATTGCTTCTGACATTAACTGGGGAACGCCTTGTCTCGTTGCCGCCGAAATAAAAAGGACCTTAATCCCCGCCGGACGAAAAGCTTCCTCTATCTCAGGTAAACGAATTTTCACCTGGGGCAAGTCAATCTTATTCACCACCACCAATTGTGCTTTTTGTGCCAAGGTTGAGTCGAATAAACTGAGTTCCTTATTCACCTTTATCATATCTTCCAGTGGGGATTGGCTACTGCCATCAATAAGGTGAATCAGCATTTTAGTGCGCAGAGCATGACGCAGAAAATCATGTCCCAGACCACGACCCAGATGGGCATCTTCAATCAGCCCTGGAATCTCAGCCAGAACAAAACTCTGCGTTCCTACTTCAACCATACCTAAAATTGGCTCGCGTGTGGTGAATGGGTAACTGGCTATTTTCGGTTTCGCCGCGGAAGCCGCTGCCAGCAGTGAAGACTTGCCTACATTGGGGTAGCCGATAATCCCCACATCCGCAATTAGCCTTAACTCCAGTATCAGGGAACATTCTTCTCCGGTCTCACCTCGCTGTGCCATCCGTGGTGCTTGGTTCCTCGATGAGCGAAAGTGAGTATTTCCCCAACCTCCCTTCCCGCCCCTGGCCACGACTGCCTGCTGCCCCGACTGTTCCAGGTCAGCAATCAAAGCATCTTCATTTTCTACCACCTTGTGCCAGACCAAGGTTCCCGGGGGTACCAGCAATATCACATCTTCACCATTCTTTCCATGTTTCTTCTTTCCCTGCCCGTTGCCACCATCTCTAGCCCGATAAAACCTTCTTTGTTTGAATTTCCGCAAGCTGGCAACTTCAGGGTCTGCCTTAATTAAAACACTTCCGCCGTCTCCTCCATCCCCACCATCCGGACCACCAAAGGGAACAAATTTCTCCCGCCGGAAGCTGATACAGCCATCGCCTCCGTCACCAGCTTTGACTTTTATTTCCACTCTGTCAATCATAATATTAATATATTATACTTATTAGTCTAATTTAAGTGAATTAAGATATTAATAATCTTTAATATTATCTCTTTTTGCTATTTGAGAATTTAAGCTGGTTAATAACGAGATTCTATCAAAACATAAACAAAATTTTCAAAAAAAGAGTTCAAGGTAACCGCAAAGGTTTTGCCAGAAGATGCAAAGCATGAGTTTTTGCGATAAAAGAGAAAAATCAATTTCCGTTATGTTTTGAGTGGGGGTTGAGGTTTTTTTGAAGATTCTGAATTTTTTGTTTTAATTGGGGATTGCTTTCGATATCACAGTTTATCTTTTTTGACGCCATGGTTACTGCAGAGGGGTCTCTGCCCCCAAGCTCCTGTCCGATTTGAGCCAGTGAGCAATTGGTCTCTTGTCGGAGAAGATACATGGCCACTCTTCGTGCCAGAGCGGTCTCTTTATCTCTTTTGCTACCTTTCAAGTCTTCAGGAGACAGTTGGAAGGAGTCAGCTACTGCTTCGATTACGGCACGGGAAGCGATAGAACCGGTACCGGGCTCTTTACTGCTGATGTCCTCAAGCGCCTGAGATGCTAATTCAATGGACGGTGGCGCATTAAGAAGCTTGGCGTAAGCAAGAACCCGGTTCAAAGAGCCTTCCAGCTCTCTCACGTTTTGCTGAAGGTGGCGGGCGAGGAACTCCAGCACCGCTATCGTAGGGTTTGCTCCTCTTTGCTTAGCTTTAGCCTGCAATATGGCTAGGCGTGTGGCAAAATCAGGTGGTTTGATGTCCACGACCAGACCCCATGCAAAACGAGAGCGCAATCGTTTGTCTAGCGAAGGTATTGCCTTCGGGGGCAGGTCGCTGGCGATAACCATCTGGCGGTTGGCATTATGAAGGGCATCGAAAGTATGGAAGAAACTTTCCTCAGTCTGCCTTTTGCCGCTGATAAACTGAATATCATCAACTAAGAGCATACCAACATTTCGATATTTATTGTGGAACTCATCAGTCTTTCTCTCCCGGACTGCCTTGATGAACTCATTGGTGAACTGTTCCGCACTGACATAAAGCGCTTGGATATGTCTGGCTTGGGCTAGTTGACCGACGGCATGTAAAAGGTGAGTTTTGCCTAACCCCGGCCCTCCATAGATGAACAGCGGGTTATAGCTATGCCCGGGGTTTTCCGCTACCCCTTGGGCAGCAGTATAGGCTAAGCGGTTACAGTCGCCGACAACGAAAGATTCAAAGACATAGTTTGATTTGAATCTTGGGGAATCGCTTTTCCGTTCTCCATAACTGGTATCGGGTAAATTCTTATACCTGCCATCAACCTGGAAAGAGACACTGATGTCTGGGGAAGAAGTAATGCCGATGAGCGTCTTTTCAATCAAAGACCGCTGGTTCTTGTCCAGATACTCCGCGATAAAGGTATTAGGGACACTGACCACAAACTCATTATTTCGGTAATTCAAGCCTACCGTTTTCTCAAGCCAGGTGCGGTAATTCGATTTACTGACTTGAATTTGCAGTGCCCCTAAAGCAGTGTCCCAGATTTCCTGTGCTGACCTAGATTCCATCTTATCCTAATGAAAAAAATTATCGCTTGACCTGTTTTATTCTTGGCAGTCCCCGTAGAAAAAGAGCCTATCCTTCTTTAGGCACAAAAATGCCCCCTATCAGAGATTAACTGCTGAATTTCCAGACTTTTGGTCGCTTAGCGAAAAGTTAGTTATTTATAAAATGATGACGTCTATTAGAATACTACCAGGCTTTCTTGTTAGCAAGGTTTTTGGTGGTAATCGCTGGGCATTTTTCATCCTCCTTTTCTCTTACTAGGTTTCTCAGGCTTTCTTTTTTGTTCGATTTTTCACTGATAGATTTGTAAAGGTGGTTGTGGACAAAAAATTTTGATGATAGAATTTAGTACTAGTACCGGGAGATTTAAATGCGCATTCTTTTCATGGGTACACCTGAGTTTGCTATTGCTCCTCTGGAGCACCTTATCCTGAATCAGTTTAAAATTGTCGCTGTTTATACCCAACCGGACCGAGCTGGCGGGCGGGGACGCAGTCTTGTTCCTCCTCCGGTGAAAAAAGCGGCGTTAACTTTCCATTTACCAGTGGTTCAGCCAACCAGTTTGAAGGAGGCAGAGGCGGTAGCGAAATTGGCGGAATTTCACCCCGATGCGATTGTGGTGGCGGCTTTTGGTCAAATTTTGCCCCAGTCAATATTGGATATCCCGCGGTACGGGTGTATCAATATCCATCCCTCGCTGCTACCGAGATTTAGGGGTTCTTCTCCTGTGGCGGCAGCAATTCTGGCTGGAGATGAGGTTACCGGGGTCACCATCATGCTGATGGATAGGGGCATGGATACCGGGCCCATCTTAGCCCAGAAAACGCTCGCCATTTCCCCGCAGGATACCACTGGCTCACTTACGGCTAAGCTGTCCCAAATGGCAGCGAAGTTTCTCCCGGAAGTTTTGCTCCGCTGGACAAGGGGTGAAATCACTCCCCAACCTCAGAATGAGGCTGAAGCCACCTATACCGCCCCAATTACCAAGGAACAAGGCGGAATTGATTGGAAATGGTCAGCGGTGGAGATATGGCGTCGGGTGCGTGCTTTCCAACCCTGGCCAGGAGCCTATACCAGGTGGGGAGGCAGACGACTTGAAATTATTGAAGCAGTGCCCCTGCCTGAGGAAAGTTCCTTTGCCATAGGGCAGGTTATCGCTCTTGAACGAGACGAAGCTGCCTTTGGCATCAATACCGGGGATGGTGTCTTAGGGGTGCTGAAGGTGCAGTTTGAGGGGAAGCAAGCTATGCCCGCCGCTGATTTTGTCCGAGGGCAGAGGCAACTTATTGGGGCGGTTTTGCCATCGTGATGAGTTTGGAATTAACGAGATAAATTAAGGAGGTATTCTTGTCTGTGCCGGAGAAACTCAACCGTTTTGCTACCTTGGTCGATATTATTGCCAGATTGCGTGGGCCCGGGGGTTGTCCCTGGGACCGGGAGCAGACTCATGCCTCACTCCGGGAAGCCCTGCTTGAGGAGTGTTATGAAGTACTGGAGGCGCTCGATGAAGGAGACAAGAAGAGGTTGGCTGAGGAATTGGGCGACCTTTTGATGCAGGTGGTGTTCCATGCTCAGATTGCCGCTGAAGCTGGAGAATTTGACATAGGGGATGTCATCCGCAGCATAAGCGCTAAACTGGTGCAACGCCATCCTCATGTCTTTGGCTCGCTCAAGGTGAAAGATGCCGATGAAGTGCTGGCTAAGTGGGATGAGCTCAAGAAGAAAGAGAGGGGAAGTGAGACCTCGATAATGGTCAATGTGCCCAAGCAGTTACCAGCCTTGAGTTACAGTCAGGAGATTCAAAGTCGGGCGGCACGGGTTGGTTTTGACTGGGAGAATATTGACGGGATTATCGATAAGCTGGTGGAGGAAGTTCGAGAATTCAAGCAGACTGATAGCCAGGAGCGAAGAGCCCGGGAATTTGGCGATTTGCTCTTTACTCTGGTTAATCTGGCGCGGCGGCTGGGGCTTGACTCCGAGTCAGCGTTGCGGGAAGCAAGTCGGCGGTTTTATCATCGCTTCTCCTACATGGAGGAGGTCTGCCGCCAGCGCGGGGTAAACTTTGCTCAGCTCTCCTTTGACGAACAAAACGCCCTCTGGGAAGAGGCGAAGGGGAAGGTGGAGCAGTAAATCCCGAAAATTCTGCCCTGAAGCTTATATATGATATAATATTGATGACATTGCTGTTTCGGAACAGGGGAGGATAAGCATGACAGTTGGGGTTTTCTTAAAACCAAGAATTTCTCCTTTCATGGTGAATAGGATAGTAAACTTGCGTGATATGTTAAAGGAGGATGAGGAAGACATTCGGGAGGGCTTGAAAGCTCTGGTGGATGAAGAAGGAACCATTACTTGGGAGCAATATCAACACCAGAGGGCGAAGCAGGAGCCCCAGCGTGCGGTACCAGATTAACCTACGACGAACTGCCCAGAAACAGTTAGACAGGCTTGTCGGACGTGATTACGAAGCTGTTGTAAGAGTCATCTCGGCATTTGCGCAACAACCGAGACCACCAAGGGCAGAAAAGCTGGCTGAAAGCGGCTTGTGGCGTGTAAGAATTGGGTCTTATCGAGTAATATATTCTATAGACGATAAGGAACGTTTGGTGATAGTAGTGCGAGTAGCTAGGCGCGCAGAAGATACCTATAGAAGGTTATAAAAATCGGGGCGAGTGGATTTGAACCACCGACCTCATGGTCCCGAACCATGCGCGCTGACCAGGCTGCGCTACGCCCCGCCAGTATCCATTATAGACGGATTGGTCATTTTCTAGCAAGGCAAGCTGATGAAATACGGTGTTTTGATACTTGATGGTGCCTCAGGCTGGCCACTGCCGGAGCGAGGCGGCAAGACCTGTCTGGAGCTGGCTCATACCCCCAATCTGGATGCCTTGACGCGGGAAGGGACGCTTGGTCTGGCCTGCACTGTGCCGTCCGGAATGGAACCGAGCAGCGCTTGCGCCTGCATGTCAGTGCTCGGCTATGACCCCAAAATCTATTACCGAGGTCGGGGAGGCATTGAAGCCAGAAGCATGGGCATTCCCATTGAGGATGGGGAGGTTGTTTTCCGCTGCAACCTAGTGGGGATTCGTAATGGGAGGATGTGGAGTTATAGCGCCGGTTATATCAGCACCGAAGAAGCCCAAATTCTTATTGCCGCTTTGAACAACAGTCTAAGCAGCGACGAGGTACAATTTTATCCCGGCGTCAGCTATCGGCACATCTGCAAGCTTAAGGGACATCAGGATACCCTTCTCGCCGAGTGCACGCCACCACATGATATTCCGGATAAGCCCATTGCTGACTTTCTCCCCCGTGGTCGGGGAAGCGAAGTATTACGAGACCTGATGGCACGCTCCGAAGCGGTGTTAAAAGTGCATCCGGTAAATGAAGCGCGCAGGGCTCGCAGCCTGATACCGGCGACCATGATCTGGCTTTTCTGGGGCAGTGGTAAGTTGCCGGACATGCCTGCTTTCCAGCAGCTTCGTGGACTTAAGGCGGCGATGACCTCTGGGGTTGACCTTCTCAATGGCTTAGCCCGTATCGCCGGGATGGAAGTGCTGGAGATAGCCGGGGTGACTGACCATCTGGACAATGATTATGCTGCCCAAGCCACTGGTGCCCTTCAGGCATTGAAGGAGAATGACTTGGTGGTGATTCATATCGAAGCGCCAGACGAGGCAGCTCATGACCGTGCTATCGACGATAAAATAGAGGCAATAGAGAGGATAGACCGGGAAGTGGTTGCAAGGCTGCCTTCCTGGCCAGGGGATATCCGGCTGCTGATTATACCTGACCACGCCACCCCAATTCAGGTGCAGACCCACACCGACGACCTGGTGCCGTTTCTCCTCTGGGGGCAGGGATTCAACCCCAATGGGGCAAAAAGATTTACTGAAAAAGAAGCTAAAAGCACTGGTTTTTTCCTTGAGAAAGGGTATAAAATTATGGATATACTATTGAAGAAGGTTTAAGGACAATGGCACTTATTGTACAAAAATACGGTGGCACATCAGTAGCCAATGCGGAGCTGATCCGAAATGTAGCGCGGCGTATTGCCCGGACCAGGGATGAGGGCAATCAGGTGGTGGTGGTTGTCTCCGCAATGGGGGCTACCACCGATGAGCTCATTGAGCTGGCCTATCAAATTTCAAAGAAACCGGATAATCGGGAGCTTGACGTGCTGCTTTCCACCGGTGAGATTGTCTCCAGCACCCTGGTGACTATGGCACTCCATGAGATGGGTTATCCGGCAATTAGCCTCACCGGTGCCCAGGCGGGGATACGCACTGATGCCGCCTATAGCCGAGCCCGCATTCTTGAGGTGGACCCCAAACGAGTGTTAAAAGAGCTGGAGAAAGGGAATATCGTCATTGTGGCTGGCTTCCAGGGGATTACCGAGGAGATGGACATAACCACTCTGGGGCGGGGTGGCTCGGATACTACCGCGGTAGCGCTGGCGGCCAAACTCAAGGCTGAGATTTGCCAGAGATATACCGATGTTGACGGGGTTTATAGTGCTGACCCACATCTGGTTCCGGAAGCTCGTTGCTTGAAGGAGATTCACTATGAGGAAATGCTGGAGCTGGCGACCTATGGAGCCAAGGTGATGCACCCGAGGGCAGTTGAGCTGGGGGAGCTATTTAATATTCCCATACTGGTGGCTTCCAGCTTTACTGAAAATCCGGGGACATTAATTCATGGAGGGGTATCTATGGAAGTGCGTAATAAAGTAAGAGGCATTGCTCATGACCTTAATGTGGGCAAGATAACTATGGTCGGTGTTCCGGACCGCCCCGGCATTGCCGCGCGTATCTTTGAGCCTCTGGCTCAGGCCGGTATTAATGTCGATACTATTGTGCAGAACGCCAGCATTAAAGGCATCACTGACCTGACCTTTACCGTGACGAAAAGCGATTTGTCTAAAGCAATGGAGGTTGTGGAGCCTATTGCTAAGTCCATTGGCGCCAAGAAGTGTATTAGCGATAGCAAGTTAGGCAAGGTTAGTATTGTCGGTACCGGGATGCAGAATACCCCCGGATTTGCTGCCCGGATGTTTCGAGCTCTGAGCGAGAAAAACATCAATATTCAGCTCATCACGACCTCGGAGATAAGGATAACCTGTATTATCGCTGAATCTGAGGTAAAAGAGGCGGTGCGCACCTTGCACCGGGCATTTGAAATAGAAGTCGAGGAGTAATCGGCTGCCTTCAGGACTAGACCGCTATCACTTCCTTAATTTCCGGGATTTCCTTTTTTAAGATTCTTTCAATCCCCATCTTCAAGGTCAGGGTGGACATTGGACAGCCAGCACAAGCACCGGTTAGCTTAACTTTGACGGTGCCGTTATTTACCTCAATCAGTTCCACATCTCCCCCGTCCCTGATTAGCTGGGGGCGTATCTTATTTAGCACCTTGGCGACCTTTTCCTGCATTATGCTCTCCTTTGCGGTAAATTTAATACTTTTCCATTTTAAATCTAAGCAAGATATTCCGTCAAATTAGTACTAATATCCTCTTGTTTAGTTGTTACAGTTAGGGTAGAATATAATATTTAAAATTGGGTTTATTCCGGAGAGGATAATGGCATATCAGGAAGAAAGACTAGCCAGCATAAAACGGCAACTCAGCAAGCAAGCCATAGAGCTGGCGATGCAGGGTCGCTGGCAAGAGGCAGTTGAGGCTAACAAAGTCATCATTGAGGACTTTCCCAATGATGTGGATGCCTATAATCGTTTGGGTCGGGCGTATCTGGAGCTGGGTGAATATTCGGCGGCAAGGGAAGCTTACCGCCGGACCTTGGAGCTTGACCCCTTTAATACTATTGCCAAGAAAAACCTTCAGCGTTTGAGTTACCTGGGGGAGGAAGCGGTAACTTTAAAGGGCGAGTCTCGCAAGGTTGAGCCGCAACGCTTTATTGAAGAAATAGGCAAAGCCGGGGTGGTCAATCTTTATCACCTGGCACCAAAGGAGGTCCGAGCCAGGCTCATTGCGGGCGATGAAGTTCAGTTGAAGATAGAAGGCTCCAGTTTAATTGTGGAAGATAATAGGGGGGAGTATCTGGGTCAGGTTGAGCCTAAGCATGGGCCACGTCTCATCAAACTAATGGAGGGGGGCAACCAGTATTCTGCGGCGGTGGTCGGCTCCACTGAAGAAGCCATGACGATTATTATTCAGGAAGTATATCAGCATCCCAGCCAGGCAGGAAGACTCTCCTTTCCTTCTAAAGGAGCCGAGGAGATTCGACCATACGTTGACGAAAAAGTGTTTAAGTTAGAATCAGAATTTCAAGAGATAATGCCAGAGGAATCTGGATATACCATAATCGGCGGTGACGAAATTGAGGTGTTGCCCGAGGAGCCGACCGATATCGGTGATGAAACGGCTGGTGAAGAGGAATAGGGGGTATCACAGGCATGGTTTTAGGTACGGTTAAGCCGATAAAAATCGAAGATGAAATGCGGAGCTCTTATCTTGACTACGCCATGAGCGTCATTGTTTCCCGGGCTTTACCTGATGTCCGTGATGGCTTAAAGCCGGTGCATCGGCGTATTCTCTATGCCATGAATGATATGGGGCTGGCTCATACCAGCCCTCATCGGAAGAGCGCCCGCATTGTTGGTGAAGTATTAGGTAAGTATCATCCGCACGGCGATGTCTCTGTTTATGATGCCATGGTGCGCATGGCACAGGACTTCTCGATGCGTTATCTCCTGATTGATGGGCAGGGTAATTTTGGCAGTATCGATAATGACCCGCCGGCGGCAATGCGTTATACCGAGGCTCGCCTGGCTAGGATTGCCGGGGAGATGCTGGTTGACATTGAGAAAGATACCGTTGACTTTATGCCTAACTTTGATGACAGTCTCAAAGAGCCCAGAGTTCTCCCGGCTCGACTCCCGAACCTGCTGCTCAACGGTAGCTCCGGGATTGCGGTTGGCATGGCGACCAATATCCCCCCGCATAATCTCAATGAGGTGTGTGACGCCATATCCTGCCTCATTGATAATCCTGGAGTGACCATTGAGGAACTCGCCCAATTTATCAAAGGACCCGATTTCCCCACCGCGGGCATTATTCTGGGTCAGGAGGGGATTAAAAATGCCTATGCCACCGGACACGGCAAAATAGTTATCCGGGCTAAAGCTCGCATCGAAAATATCGCTCGCATCGGACGTTCTCAAATTGTGGTTACGGAGCTGCCTTATCAGACGAACAAGGCAGACCTGATAGAAACCATCGCTGACCTGGTAAAGGACAAAAAGATTTCGGGCATCAGTGAACTGCGTGATGAATCAGACCGCCAGGGTATGCGTATTGTCATTGAATTGAGGAGAGAGGCTCAACCGGAGCAGGTGCTCAACAACCTGTATAAACATACTGCCATGCAGTCCGCTTTCTTCGTCAACATGCTGGCGCTGGTTGATGGGCAGCCCAGGGTGATTGGGCTCAAGGAAGCGCTTCAATCTTACATCGCTTTTCGCCATGAGGTTATCACCCGGCGCTCAAAATTTGAGCTGAAAGAGGCTAAGGCGAGAGCCCATATTTTGGAAGGGCTTAAAATCGCTCTGGATAATATCAATAGAGTAATTGCCACGATACGAAAATCGGAAACGGCTGAAGTTGCCCGCCAGAGCCTTATGGCAGAGTTTGGCTTAACTCAGATTCAGGCGCAGGCCATTCTTGATATGCAGTTACGCCGTCTGGCTAACCTGGAGCGGAGTAAGATACTTGAAGAGTACACTGAGGTATTGAAGACAATTTCTTATCTGGAAGACCTGCTGGCTAACCCGAGGCGGATGCTTCTCTTGATTAAGGAAGAAGTGAGCCAATTGAAGTCCAAATACGGCGACTCACGACGGACCGAGATTGTTGAAGCTGGGGAGGTTCAATTTAGTGAAGAAGACCTTATCCCTCATCAACGAATGGTGGTGACGCTCAGCACCCGGGGGTATGTCAAAAGAGTACCAGCTCGCCTCTACACACCGCAGCATCGTGGTGGTAAGGGTATTATTGGTATGGTGACCAGAGAGGCTGATGCCGTAAGGTTGCTCACCGTGGCCGATACCCATGATATCCTTTTCTTCTTTACTAACCGGGGTAAGGTCTTTAGCCTTAAGTGCCATGAAATCCCGGTAGATAGCTCCCGGATATCGAAAGGGACGGCGATAGTCAATTTATTCCCCATCTCTGAAGGGGAGAGGGTGACGGCGATGGTGGCGGTGACCGATTTTTCTCCCCAGACCTATCTCTTGATGGCGACCAGTCAGGGAGAAATAAAGAAGACAGCGGTGGAGAACTTTGCTTACGTGCGGAGCAGTGGCCTCATTGCCATGGATTTAGCCCAGGGCGATGAGTTGGTGGCTGCCTGTTTGGCTATTGACCAGGACAACGTAATTCTAGTTACCCAAAAAGGGAAGTCGATTCATTTCGGCGTCGCGGGCCTAAGGGCTAGTTCCCGAACCAGCGGAGGGGTACGTGCCATTCGGCTGGCTTCTGGGGACAGTGTGGTCAGCCTGGATAAAGCTGATGCCGAGGCTTTTCTGTTAGTGGTAACTAGAGGCGGTTTCGGTAAGCTCACGCCAATTAAGCAGTACCCGCGGCAGCACCGGGCTGGGGGTGGGGTAATAACTTTCAAAATCGCATCCAAGACCGGCGAGGTGGCAGCGGCTAAGGTGGTTTCTCTTCCAGAGCAAGTGATGATAATATCGGCTGGTGGCATTGTTACCCGCACTCCAGTAAAGGAGAAAGACCCCAGGCAGGGCATTACGGTTCTGGGAAGGAGCACTCAAGGGGTGAGGCTGATGAGGCTTGAGTCTGGCGACGAGGTGGTGGCGGTGGCTTCCTTTGCTGAAGAAAAGGAATAAAGTGTGACCGGGATTAACCTGTATCGGTTGAGTTCAGATGCTTTTTCCTACAGTCAGGGTGCCAGCGCTGGAGTCCACAAGTATTACAGGCATCATAGCGGCAGTCAGGGGTTTCCCTGCCTTTCATGGCTCGCTGGAATTCTCGTTTGAGGAAGGTGGTGGTTACTCCGGCATCAATATGAGCCCAGGGCAGGAGTTCGTCCAGAGCACGCTGTCGCTGGGCATAGAAGCTTGGCTCAAGCCTGTTCTCCGCAAAGGCACGAAGCCAGTTTTCATAATTGAAATGCTCATTCCAGGCGTCAAAGACTGAGCCCAGCTTCCAGGCGCGGTGGATGACCTCGCCCAATCTTCTGTCTCCCCGTGACAATACCGCTTCCAGCAGGCTTGTCTTGGGGTCTTGCCAGGATAGCTTTGTTCCCTGTCGGCGCAGCCCTTGCTTCAGGATTTCATGCCTGGCGTTCAGTTCTGCTTCATTTGCCTGAACTGACCATTGAAAGGGGGTATGCGGCTTGGGCACAAAGGTGGAAACACTGACTCTGATTTGAGGCGTGCGGCCACTCACCTTCCTGCCCAGCAGGCGAATCTTACTTACGAGCTTTATAATATCCTCAACATCATCCTCGGTCTCGGTGGGCAGACCGAGCATAAAATATAGCTTGAGACCCGTCCAGCCCCGCTCAAAGGCGATGGCGGCGGTTTCCAGAATTTCACTTTCAGGGGTGTTCTTATTGATAATTTGGCGCAGTCTTTCACTTCCTGCCTCGGGAGCGAAGGTCAGTCCCGTCCGGCTGCGGGTGGGAAGAGAGCCCATCAAGCGCACGGAGAAACCGCTCAGGCGCAGGCTGGGCAGAGATAGAGCAAGATTGGGGTAATGTTGGGACAGGCTGGTCACCAGCTCATCAATACCAGCGTAATCAGTGGTGTTTAGAGAGACCAGGGAGACTTCATCATAGCCGCAGTTATGGATAAGCTCTCCCGCTGCCTTTATCACCTCCTCCTTGGGACGCTCACGCACCGGGCGGTAAATAATTCCTGCCTGGCAAAAGCGGCAGCCACGGCTGCATCCCCTTTGAATCTCGATGACACCCCGGTCATGGGTCACCTCAATATAGGGGACAACTGGAGCGGTCACTGGAGGCATCAGTTTGGTTACCATCCGTCTCTGGATGCTGGATTTAGCTTCGGGTGCCGTGGGCTTGATGCTTTTCAGTAAACCGTCTGCCTGATATTCCACCTGATACAGGCTGGGCACATAGATGCCGGGGATGGCAGCCACCTGGCGGAAGAGCTCTTTTTTGCTGGCGCCCGTATCTTTCCAGTTTCGGAAGCTCTGGAGAAATTCGAGCGAGACCTCTTCCCCATCGCCAATAACAAAGATGTCAATAAAGTCAGCCATCGGCTCGGGATTAAGCACACAACTGCCACCAGCGATGATTACCGGGTGGGAATCGTCCCTCTCTGTGGCAAGGACTGGGATTTGGGCCAGTTGCAGCATGTTCAGGACATTGGTGTAAGTTAGCTCATAGCCCAGAGAGAAACCGATGATGTCAAAATCTTTCAGCGGGCGCTTAGATTCAAGGCTGAATAAGGGGATGCCCTTTGCATTCATGGCAGCTGCCATATCTACCCACGGGGCATAGACTCTTTCAGCAAGGACGTCTGGCTGGCTATTGAGCAGGTCATAGAGAATGGGCAGGGCGATATTGGACATGCCGATTTCATAAACATCGGGGTAGCTGAGGGCAATCCGAATAGGGGTGGTCTCCCAGTTCTTAACGATACTATGCCACTCCCCGCCGGTGTAGCGGGCTGGCTTGGTTACCAGAGGTAATACATCATCGAGATAGGCCAAATTTCCCTCCCCCAAGTATATCTGACTTTATCTTAAAAGGAGAATTAAAATCAAGAAGGGAGAGTCAATTCCTCTCCCCTCTTTTTTCAAGATTGTCCGGTTTTCAGGTTTCCCTAAACTTCTCGGAACTCGCCTTCTACGGTGCCTTCTCCCTCTCCTCCCGGAGGTGGTTGACCACCCGGCGGTGGCTGCTGCCGGTAGACAGCTGCGCCAACTTTCTGCATTACGTCAGAGAGCTCTTGGCTTGCCCTTCTGATTGCTTCAATATCAGAGCCCTGCAGGGCTGAGCGTACTGCAGCCACCTTGTTTTCTACTTCCTGGTGCAGGTCTGAAGGTATCTTATCTTTATGGTCGCGCAGAGTCTTCTCGGCAGTATAGGCCAGTGTATCCGCAGCATTGCGTGCTTCGGCTATCTCACGGCGCTTGGCATCCTCAGCGGCATGCATTTCCGCTTCCTTCTGCATCCTTTGCACTTCTTCCTTGCTCAGACCACTGGAGGCGGTAATCGTTATCTTCTGCTCCCGACCGGTGCCTTTATCCATTGCCTTGACGTTGAGGATACCGTTGGCATCAATATCAAAGGTAACCTCAATTTGGGGTACTCCCCGCGGTGCTGGCAAAAGTCCATCGAGGATAAAGCGTCCCAGGGTTCTGTTATCGGTAGCCATCGGTCGTTCACCCTGGAGGACATGAATCTCAACACTGGGCTGGTTATCGGCGGCGGTGCTGAAAATCTGGCTCTTGGAAGTGGGGATGGTGGTGTTACGTGAAATGAGAGGAGTAGCCACACCACCCAGTGTTTCGATGCCCAGAGTCAGTGGAGTGACATCAAGCAGCAGGACTTCTTTCACTTCTCCCTTCAGTACTCCAGCTTGAATTGCGGCACCGAGGGCAACCACCTCTTCTGGGTTAACGGTTCTATTTGGTTCCTTGTTAAAGAATTTCCTTACCTTATCCACAACCAGCGGCATCCGCGTCTGCGAGCCCACCAAGATTACCTCATCCAACTGAGCTGCCGTCTTTCCGGCATCAGCGAGTGCCTGCCGGCAAGGTTCCAGAGTTTTTTCAACCAGGTCCATGACCATCTGCTCCAGCTTAGCCCGGGTCAGGGTGATATTCAGGTGCTTGGGTCCGCTGGCATCAGCGGTGATAAAAGGCAGATTGATATCAGTCTGCAGGACGGTGGACAGCTCAGTTTTCGCTTTTTCCGCTGCCTCCTTCAGCCGTTGTAGTGCCATTCGGTCCTGTCTTAAGTCTATTCCCTGGTCTCGCTTGAATTCAGCGCACAGCCAGTCCATAATCCTCTGGTCAAAATCATCACCACCCAGGTGGGTGTCGCCAGCGGTTGACTTGACCTGGAAGGTACCCTCACCAAGTTCCAAGATGGAGATATCAAAGGTGCCGCCACCGAGGTCATAGACGGCGACCGTCTGCTCCTTCTTCTTCTCCAATCCGTAAGCTAGAGCCGAGGCGGTGGGTTCATTAATGATTCTGAGCACATTGAGCCCGGCGATGGCACCGGCATCCTTGGTTGCCTGTCGCTGGGCATCATTGAAGTAAGCGGGCACAGTGACGACGGCATCAGTAATCTTCTCGCTAAGATAAACTTCGGCATCCGTCTTTAGTTTTTGTAGAATCATGGCGGAAATTTCAGAGGGACTGTATTCTTTTCCTCCCATCACCACCCGCACCTCATTATTCGCTCCCCTGGTTACCTTATAAGTCTTGCGGCGGGCGTCCTCCTCTACTGGTAGTTCACGTCCCGCTGGTTCTCCCCACTTACGACCCATGAATCGCTTAATACTGTAAATCGTGTTCTCCGGGTTGACGATAGCCTGGCGCTTGGCTACCTGCCCCACCAAACGCTCTCCCGTTTTGCTTATGGCGGCGTATGATGGGGTTGAGGGACCACCCTCGGCACTCTGGATCACTTTTGGTTCCCCGCCCTCCATCACTGCCACGACACTTTTAGTGGTGCCTAAATCAATACCTACTGCTCTGCCCATTTACTCTTCCTCCTTCTCTCCAGCTTCTCCATTACCAACTACAACCATAGCTGGGCGAATAACTCTATCATGTAATTTGTATCCCTTTTGTACTTCCTCAATAATTATCCCTTCAGCACCTTTATCTTGTCTCACCGCTTCGTGAAGATTGGGGTCAAACGGTTTTCCTAAAGCCTCGATGGGGGTAAGCCCCTGTGCCTCCAAGGCGTTTTGAAACTTGCGAACAATAAGCCTGATACCATCTACCCAGGGCAATTTGGCCAATCTGGCCGGGGCATGGGCTAAAGCTCGTTCCAGGTCATCAAAGATGGGCAGCAGGCTGAGGATAAGGTTAGCATGAGCAAAGTTGCTAAACTCCAATTTTTCCTGCTCGCTACGCCGCTTATAGTTAATGAGGTCAGCCTGAGCTCTTTGCCAGCCTGCCAGATTAGCTTCAGCCCTCACTTTTTCCTCAGCCAGCGCTTTTTTCAGGCTCTCGATATCCTCCGCTTCCGTAATCTCTGGTACGGCTTCGTTTTCGGTATTTTCCGCTGAATCAGGAGGCATCAACATTGATGATATTCTACTCCTTGGTTTTAATATATGACTTTAGTCACTTTATCCCTAAAAGGAAACTGATTGGCGGGAAGCGCCTCTCCCTTTAATCGTTATCGGTGTCAATTGCCCTGATAAACGTTTCTCTCCCATACAGCCCGGCCATCAGTTGGCTCAGCACGGTGGACAGATAGTTCACCATAGGGATGGTGTGAGCATATTGCATCCGGGTAGGGCCGAGGACGCCAACCGTACCCACTGCTTCGTCAGGGATGCCGTATTGGCTGATGACGACGCTGCAGTTGTGGAAGGCCTCGTCTTTATTCTCCTTACCGATAACCACTTGCACCTTGTTTCTTTTCAGCATTTCTGGCAACATGTTTTTCACTAGATTTCTCTGCTCCACCAATTCCATTATGCCTAGCATTTTGTCGCTGCGGGAAAACTCCGGTTGGTTGAGCATAAAGTGCCAGCCCTCGAGGTAAAGTTCTTCATACTCCTGTTCATCCTCAGCCTTCATTATATTTAGCAAAAGCTCAGTTATCTGCTGTTCCAGCGGGGAGAGGCTTAGCTCTTCAGCCGAAATCTGCTTTCTGGATAAACCAGAATAAGAGACGTTTAGTCTGTTGGCTATAATGGTGAGCTCTGGTTGAGTGACAACCTGGTCAAAGTTTATTAGTTGCTGCTTTACCTTTGCCCCATGAAGGACAAGGACAGCCAATGCCCGTGAGCCTTGCAAAGCAACTAGCTCTAAGTGCTTTAACTTACAATCGGCAGGCTTAGGCTTAGTCACTATAGCCACATTTTGAACTTGGTGGGACAGAAGTGTTGCCGCCAGGCTTAGCCATTCTTCCACTTCTCTCTCTACCTGATGAAAGAGGTGGCTTATCATCCGCTGCTCGGAAGGCAAAAGGCTTACCTCTTTAAGCGATTCCACGTAGTAACGATAGCCTTTATCTGAGGGTATACTTCCCGAAGAACAGTGGGCACGGATAATGTAGCCATCTCGCTCCAGGCGTACCATCTCATTACGGATGGTAGCTGAGCTTACCCTCAACTCCGGGGCATTGGCGACGCTCTGCGAGGATACCGGCGCTGCCCGGGCAATATACCTCGATACTATTAAATTGAGTACTGTTTCTGCTCTAGTAGATAACATCTCTACTTAAATTAGCAGTCTAAAGTCTCGACTGCTAATCCGTATTTAATCTACCACCTTTAGCTGGGCTTGTCAAGAGAAATTGGGGCTCTTCAGAGCTTTTCTTGACCGTCAAGTTAGCCTGTGATATATTTGGGCAGATGGATATCAACTGGTTGGGTCACTCCTGCTTTAGAATCAGAGGCAGACAGGCAGTGATTGTAACTGACCCTTATCCCCCCAACTTAGGCTACTCACTAGGTAAGCCAACGGCTGATATTGTCACGGTAAGTCATCAGCATCCGTCTCATTCTTATACTCAAGGTGTTGGGGGTAGCCCCAAGTTAGTTACCGGGCCCGGTGAGTATGAAATTAGAGGTGTTTTGATTATAGGGATACTAACCTTTCATGATGATGAAGGCGGCAAGAAAATGGGCAAGAACACTGTCTATCTTATGGAAATAGATGGAATGACTTTATGCCACCTTGGTGATTTAGGACATGCTCTTACTGCGGAGCAGGTAGAAGAAATAGGGGATGTGGATGTGCTCCTGCTTCCGGTAGGTGGAGTATCCACGATTAGTGCACCTATGGCGGCCGGGGTGATTCGACAGATTGAGCCGAAGGTAGTCATCCCGATGCACTATAAAACCCCAGCCTTAAATCGAGAACTGGGTACCGTAGATATTTTTCTCAAGGAAATGGGGATAGAACGAATCGCTTCCCAACCCAAGCTAACCCTTACTTCATCAAGTTTGCCTATCAGTACTCAGGTGTTTTTGCTTGACTATTGAGGCTTGCTATCGGATACTTCCGATAGCAAGCCGGGAATATCTATTTAGGAATCTTCTCCGATATATCTAAAAGTTTTTGTATTGCTTCCTTGGTGCCAACTTTGCCGGCTCTTAACTCTTCGCAAACGCTCTCTATTTGTTTCAGGCTTTCCTCGATTTGCCTCTCTTGCTCAGCTTCCCTCTCAGCCTCTTCGGCTTCTGCTTTCTCTCTTTCTCTGGCAAGTCGTTCGGCTTCTTTTTTCGCCAGTTCCTCCGCTTCTCTGGCTTTTCTGGCTTCCTCAGCCTCTAATTTCTTTTTTCCTTGGATAAGACGTTCTACCTCTTTTCTTGCCAGTATTTCCGCTTCTTTGGCTTTTCTAGCCTCCTCGCCTTCTAATTTAGCTTTTTCTCTGGCGCCTCTTTCGGCTTCTTTTTTCGCCAGTTCTTCTGCCTCTCTGGCTTTTTTGGCTTCTTCAGCCTCCAGTCTAGCCTTTTCTTTGGCGGCTTGTTCGGCTTCTCTTTTGGCTTTCTTCTCGGCCTTTTCAGCTTCCTTGACCGCTTTCTTTTGAGCCTCCTCGATTTTCCTAGCTTCCTCGGCCTCGCGTCTTGCCTTTTCCCTAGCGAGGTGTTCCGCCTCTATCTTGGCCCGTTTTTCAGCCTTTTCGGCCTCCTTGACTGCTCTCTTCTGAGTTTCCTCGATTTTCCTAGCTTCTTCGGCCTCGTGTTTTGCCTTTTCTCTGGCAAGTCGTTCGGCTTCTTTTTTCGCCAGTTCCTCCGCTTCCTTGGCTTTTCTAGCTTTTTCGGCTTCTAGCTTTGCTTTTTCTCTGATGAGTCGTTCAGCTTCCTTCTTGGCCAGTTCTTCCGCTTCTCTGGCTTTTTTGGCTTCCTCGGCTTCCAATTTAGCTTTCTCAGTCTCTTCGGCTTCTGCTTTCTCTCTTTCTCTGGCTTTTTTAGCCTCCTCAGCTTCTAATTTCTCCTTTTCTCTGGCAAGACGTTCTGCCTCTATCTTGGTTTGTTCTTCTGCTTCCTTGGCTTTTCTGGCTTCTTCGGCCTCTAATTTCGTTTTTTCCTTAGCGAGGTGCTTTGCCTCTTCAGCCGTTTTCTTGGCTAATATTTCTGCCTCTTTGGCTTTCTTTTGAGCTTCCTCGGCTTCTGCTTTCTCCCTTTCTCTGGCAAGTCGTTCGGCTTCTTTTTTCGCTAGTTCTTCTGCCTCTCCGGCTTTTCTGGCTTCTTCAGCCTCCTTGACTGCTCTCTTCTGAGCTTCCTCAACCTCGCGTTTTGCCTTTTCTCTGATAAGTCGTTCAGCTTCCTTCTTGGCCAGTTCTTCTGCCTCTCCGGCTTTTCTGGCTTCTTCAGCCTCTAATTTGGCCTTTTCCTTAGCGAGGTGCTTTGCCTTTTCTCTGGCGGTTCTTTCTGCCTCTTCTCTGGCTTTTCTAGCTTCTTTTTCCTTAGCCAATATCTGGGTCTTTGGGGGTCTTACCGGCCTTCTTATCCCTCTCTTTAGTATTGGATATTGACAATACTGACAGTAGTCCCCCCTAGTTTTTTGGCCACAGTTAGGACATTTGGGCATTTTGCTCCTCAAATTTGCTTGTTAATGTAACTATAGCATACTTGAATATTCTGGCAAAAGGTGGGATAGACTCATCTTGTCTGTCAGCAATACTGGCTAGGCACGCCTTATTCCTATTGCCAGCACCAGTATGGAGATTGCCAGCAGGATGAGGACCAGAAGTAAGGCACCAATTAGAAATATCACCCAGTCAGGTGCGCTTGTGCTTTGGGCAGGTGGCGGCGGTAAGGGTGGTGGAGAGGATGGTGCTGGTAGTAGCAATGGTGGCATGGTTTGTGGCGGTGCTGGCATTGGTAAAATTATCGGGGCTGGAACTGGTGCTGAAGACGGAGCTTTAGGCAGTTCAGTGCTGAAGGAACTGGCGGCGCTCCAAGCACTATAAGTGCTGGTGCTAATCGCTCTGACCTTCCAGTAGTATGTGGTGTCATAGTTCAGGCTAATTTCAGCTTGCCAGGCTGTGGTGGGCAGAGCCTCAGCACCGGACTTGACGATTGAGAGCTCAGCGAACTGGATATCGGTAGATACTAATAGCTCATAGGCATCTGCCCCTGGGACGGCATTCCACTGGAACAATGGTCTTAGCGGTACTCCGGTGGCACCAGCTTTGGGGCTTTCCAGTTTTATGGTAGTGGTCTCAGTATCAAGGCTGGTAGTAAATGACCACTTAGCTGACCAAGGGCTCCATATTGGCTCGCTAACCCTGACTCGCCAGTAGTAGGTGGTCGCTGGCTCAAGGGCGGGGAGGCGGGCAGAGCTGGCTCTGGTATTGCCTTCAAAGCCATCGGGAATAGTGGAGAAGTCAGTGTCATAGTCAAGTTGCCACTGATATTCGGTAGCACCCGGCATTGCTTCCCAGTCAAGGCTGACATTATTGATGGTATAATTCATAAGGATACCGATGCCAGCAGCGTCTTCAGGTGGTGAAGTCAAGGTAACCGGTGAAGTTAAACTATCATTAAAGGTCAGTAGCTTGGTATAGGTGGTATCGATTGACCATAATCTGTAGTCATGCCACCAAAGCCCAGATAGCGTGGCGTTATCACTGAGACCACGGGTTACGGTCTCGAAAGTTGGTCCCAGTGAGTAGGTCGGGTTAAGGCTTCTTTCCAGACCGCCATCAGTTTGAGAATTAGCGCCGTACAATGTGCCATCGGACGACACAATCACTTGGTCGAGCGTGCCGCCAGTGGGCAGAGTGCTATCGATGCGTTCCCAGTCATGGTCAGTACCTATTTTGAAGCGGTAAACACCTTTATCAACAGAGTTGCTGGCGGCATAGACCAGGTTATTTTGGCTGAAATTGGAGTCGAAGGCAACGGTTATGGCACCGGCGAGGGGTGGTGAAGTAGCATCTGGAGGCAAGGGCTTGAAAGAGGTGCCATTATCATTTGACCAGTAAACCCAGCCGCCGCTATCCCCTGCCAAGATAGTTCCATCTTGTTCATAATCGGGTGAAAGGACGATAGAGGTTAATGTTTGGTTGCCAGTTTGGGCACCATCAGCATAGGAAAAACCACTATTGGTGGTGCGGTAAACCAGTCCATTATTGCCATCATGGCTGCCAACGAAAAGGGTGGTATCATCCACTACTGCCCAGCTATAAATAGCTAGTGAAGCACCAGAGGTGGGGTCAAAGGCGGGCCGGTTGGTGAAGTTTTGACCGTTATCTACCGACTTCCAGATTCCCGGGAGCCCGTTGCTGCTTCCCGCTAGATAGACCACTTGACTGCCCTTCCCATATTGAGGGGAAAGCTGAACCAGGTCAAGGCTGTCTATGTTAGGCAGGGTGCTGGTGAATGTCCTTTCCCAAATAGTGCCATCATCCAGGCTCCGCCATAAGCTATACTCACCGCCAAAGGTAAGCATAAAGAGCGTACTATCTTGGCTATAGCTGGGGGAAAGAGATAGGTCAATGATATTGCTGATGGCGGTATCAATTAAGCCAATCTGGTTCCAGGTAACACCGCTATCCCGACTGATTGAGATGGCACTTTCAGTGCCGCTGGTGGCGGCATATGCTTTGCCACTGCTGCTGAAATCAGGGGTCATAAGCAGGTAAGTTTTGGAGCCCCCGGTGGGCTCTTTGCGGCTTCTTGTCCAGCCCCGGCCACCATCGGTGCTGAGGTAAGTCTGGGCGCTACTGGCAGCACCAGCCAGCAGGACGGCATCGTGGCCATGGCCCGCGACTGCCAGTCCAGTGACATCAACATTGCTCAGGTCATAGTCATCGCCAATATTCAGGTCAGTGGCGCTGGAGCTGGCTGGTGCCTCTACCGGGTTAATGCGATAGACATCCCCGTTATTGCTGCCGGCATCAATGGCGATAAAGAGGTTACCGTCGGCAGAAGAGGCGTCATAATCGCTGGGGAAAGCGATGGCTGCTGAGTTAGCTACGGCTATCGGTGTGGGAATCCCCGAGTTATCTTTATCCAGTCTGGCATTGCCAAACGTAGCTCCCCACCCCGCGACGCCAATTTTGGTGGTAACCAAAGTATCAGTCTCGTCCGTCACCACCGCCACTATCTGGCGGTCGGCGGGGTAGTTTGGTGAGAAAGCGACAGCATAAGCATCGTAGTTACCGAGGTTGGTATCCACCCATCTGGGGAGCGTTTGCTCTTCGTCTAAAATATAGATGCCACCGAATTGAGCATTATCTGTGTCTCTGGTGGCAACCGCAATAATATTGCTCTCGAATCGCGTGACGTCAATAGAGGTGATTTCTCTATTATTGCTGCCGGCTCCGCCGGGGCTGGCGGGCAGCACTTTGAATTTTTTCCCGCCATCGGTGGATTTATAAACATCCGAAGAAGTGGCATAGTAGATGGTATTTCCCTGGTCAGGGGCGATGGCAATATCAACTATGTTATCGGTCACGTTGCTGAGGTATGCCCAGCTATAGCCACCATCGGTGGACTGGTAGAGAGTAGAGGTGAGACCCTTGCCATAGGCATAAAGCGTGCCATCGGGCGCCATGGTCAGGTGCTGGACATCTGAGTTATCCGCCAGCACCCAGTTGCCGGCTTTGCCTTCGGTGGGGATGTTGACTCTGGTCCATTTGACCTCTTCCAGGGCAGCAGCCACATTGTTTGAGGAATTGGCTAGGAATAAGCACAGGAGTAAGAGAAAAACCAGCGGAAAGTTTATCTTCGCCACGTGGCGAATTTTACCTGTCTGCAAGGTAAATGTCAATAATTATCCCCAAAAAGAGATTTTTCTTAAACCTCACCCCCTTTATCCCCCTCTCCTTAAAAGTAAAAGGAGAGGGGGAAAGAAATTTTAGAGAGGGGCAAAGCCCCCTCTCTTACCTACTCCCCCTTCCCTTTTTGAAGGGAAGGGGGTCAGGGGAATAGGTTGCTAAAAAACCTCATCCAAAAAGAGAGCCCCCCATTTCGGGGGGCTCTCGGAGTTACGGAGAATTGTCCGTCAAGTTAGAACTTAGACCGGACGTCTGGTTCTAACTATCAGGATGATCACCGCAATCACCAGTATAGCACCAATGATGATGATCGCCCAGATGTAGACTGGAGTAATTGGTGCCGGTGGTGCCGGTGCCGGCGGTATGGTTATGGTTTGTGCCGGTGCTGGCGTCGGCAGGACTATCGGTGCAGGCTGCAGGGTGATCGCAGGAGCCGGCGGTACGTTGATCACCGGTGGCGGTGCCTGTGTGATTTGAACCGGTGGCGCCGGTGTTGGTATCGCGGCGGTGGTGAAGCTGCGAGTGGCAGACCAAGGGCTCTTCACCGGACCAGCGATATTGACCCTGACACGCCAGTAGTAGGTCTTTCCAGGGTCAAGGGGTACCAAGAAACTTGTACTACCAACTACCACGGATGCCGGGTTGTCGGTGGTTGAAGGACTGGTGTAGGATCCGACGACTTGGGTGAAGCCCGAATCAAAGGCAACCCGGACGTCGTAGATCTTGGCTTTGGAAATTCGGTTCCAGGTGAGAGGCACGGCATAGGTTCCACCGCTTATGATGTTCAGGGGGACAGTGGCTGCGTCAGCCGGTGAGACCAGAGTCGGTCCCGCCACATTCAGCGTATCCGTGTAGACGTAGAGCTTGGGCGCCACGGTATCAACGGACCAGAGCATGGTGCTGC
>CAZUSN010000004.1:0-25770 GCA_964623035.1 uncultured Dehalococcoidaceae bacterium
TTCAAGTTCGGCAAGGAACTCCAGCATCTTCGTCCGACGCAAGAAAAATTTCTTTGATGTCAGTGCCATCTTCAGTACCTCGCTAATGGGTCAGCTTTTAGTATTACAAGCTGACTATGGTAGCTCCGTCGCCGCCTTCATCAGGCTTACCGGTGCGAAAAGATTTGACCAGAGGGTGAGCCGCCAGAAAATCTCTGACTATCTGTCGCACTGTACCGGTGCCAATACCATGAATGATACGCACCTCGCTCAGGTTGGCGAGGGTGGCGTCGTTCAGATAGCCATCCAGAGCCACCTCCACTTCGTCAGCTCGCTTGCCACGCAGGTCAAGCTCTCTGGTGATTACTTTTGCCGGTGGCCCTGTTATCTTTCTTTTTGCTGAGGCTGCCTGACCACCGGCTCCTGCGGGCATTTTTTCGATGCTGTCGAGGGCGAGTTTGAGCTTGACCTTGCCGGCCATGACCTCAGCTTCCTGCGTTTCTTCCAAAACTGACAGTACCGTAGCTTTCAGGTCAGTTTCTTTCAGGCGGACGGTGTCGCCTGCGGCAATAAGGTGCTCACCCTCTGTTTCTGATGACTTTAGTGCCCATACTTCGCTGTCTAGCTGCTGCTGCACATTGGTCAATGCTTTCCTCGCTTGGTCAATTTTCTCTTTTGTCTTCTCCTTACGTAAATCCGAGCTTGCCTGGCGGAGCTGTCTGTGGAGCTCGGCTGCCTCACGGACGACTCTATCCCTGGCCTCCTGAACTATCCGCTGTTCCTCAGCCCTTAACTGCTCAAGCCTGCTTTGCAGCTCAACGTTTTGGCCAGCAACTTCGCCTCTCTCTTTTTCCAGTAGACTGCGAGCCGCCTCAGCCTTCTGTTTTTCCGCCATGATTTCAGCAAGCAAACTTTCCAACTCCAGAGAACCTTTCGCTAACATTTCTCTGGCTTCGTCGATAATCGCGGGTGGTATGCCAAGTCGGGAAGCGGTAGCCAGAGCATTGCTGCCGCCGGGAATGCCCACGGTAAGGTGATAGGTTGGGGTAAGGGTCACCGGGTCAAAGTCAAAGGAGGCATTTTGCATCCCGGGCGTTTTATGGGCAAAAGCTTTCAGGTCTCCGTAGTGAGTGGTGGCCACCGTCAGGATTCCTCTCGACAGAAAGTGGAGAAGAATGGAGCGGGCTAAGGCTGAGCCTTCCGCAGGGTCGGTGCTGGTACCCAATTCATCAAGAAGCACCAGGCTCATTTTGGTGGCGTTATTGATGATACGTACGGTGTTTCCCACATGCCAGCTGAAAGTGGAGAGGGTTTGCTCAATGCTTTGCTCATCTCCAATATCGGCAAATATGCTGTCAAACACCGGGAGGCAAGTTTCCGGTGAGGCAGGAATCGGTATACCTGTCTGGGTCATCAGGCTGAGCAGTCCGATGGTCTTCAGGGCTACGGTTTTGCCTCCGGTATTGGGTCCGGTGATAAGCAGGGTGGAAAAATCCCGCCCTATCTCAACGGAAAGAGGTACCGCTTTGTGCCCAAGCAAAGGATGTCTGGCTTCGACCAGTTTCATCGAGACCGGTGAGCCATCATCTTTTTCAACGTCAGAGAAATCGGTCAGGACGGGTTCGGCTGCCCTTATGGTGCGGGCATATCTTGCTTTAGCTAGGGTGAAGTCGAGTTCTGCCACACGTGAAATGCTCTGCGCAATCTCTGACTCGTGTGCGCCCACTGCCAGGCTGAGCTGGCGGAGAATTCTTTCCACCTCACGCTTTTCCGCCGTCTCCAGTTCCCGGACGGTATTGCCCAGCTCTATGGTCACCCACGGCTCAACGAATACAGTAGCGCCGGTATTGGAGACATCATGAGTGATGCCCTTGATTTCCCTTCTGAACTCAATCTTGACCGGGATAACATACCGTCCTTCACGTTCGGTGATAATTGGCTCTTGAATTATCTTGCGTCCTCGGGGTGTTCGCATGATGGCTTCCAGACGTTCCCACAGTCGCTGGCGTGCCTCTTTAAGTTGATGTCTGAATGCTGCCAGCTCTGGTGAAGCCCGGTCCAGCACCTCTCCGTTTGGTGATAGGCAATGGACAATTTCCTTCTCCACCGGGCGCAGCTCCACAATGCCCGCTGCAATATCCCAGAGCAGTGGTAAGTCTTCTGCCATCTGGCGCAGGTAGCTGCGCACCTGACGCATGGCAGCCAGTGTCTGCTGAATTTCAACCAGACTCTTCGGGTCAAGGATTCCCTCCATAGCCGCCATTTTAGCTGCCTCCCGAACGTCAGAAACTCCGCCAATGGAAAAGCCCGGGTCAATGGAGAGGAGATGGCGAGCCTCGGCGGACTGCCTGAGCCGCAAAGAAACCTCGTCATAATCGGAAAGCGGCTTGAGGTCAAGAACCAGGTTGCGACTGGCAGAAAAAGAAGTGAATCCGGCAAGTATGCTTTTTATCTGAGGAAACTCGAGTATCTCAATGCTCTTATCATCCATAAGCAGGCTCTAAATCAGCGTTCCTATCTAATTATAGCATTATAAAGCAGATTGCGTGGTTGCTTGTTCAATATTATTAATCTGCGGAGCTATATCCCGTACCGATAGCAATGGTGGCGACCACGCCAACGTCTGTAGTCTCTTTCAGGGCTAAAGGGAGTTTTCTATTTCGTCAAGGTGGGCGTGAGTGTCTATTAGCCTTAACCTGCCTCTTGAATAGCCTGGCAGTCAACTCCTAGGGTAAACCGGTGTGCCAAACTCTGGATTTTGGAATGACTCCCAGTAAATTTTGTTCAATTTCAGCGTCAGAGGACCCGGTTTCCCGTCGGCTATCTTCCGACCACCAATCTCCACAACGGGGAGAGCGCCATTGGACGAGCCGGAAAGGAAAACTTCATCGGCATTATACAGGTCGTAAGGCGTCAACCTTGCCTCTGTGGCGGGGATGCCCTCTCTGTGTGCTATCTGGAAAAAGAATCCCCGGGTTATTCCGCCTAGCGCTCCTTCAAGCGTGGGGGTGTATAGTTTACCATCTTTAACCACGAAGACGTTGGCGAAGTTATTCTCTGTCACGTAACCATTGATGTCCAGTAAAATCGGTGCATCAGCATTGGCAGCCCGAGCTTCCACATCAGCTAAATTCATGTGCAGGCGATTGACATGCTTAAGTCTCGGGTCAATGCATTGGGCTGGCAGACTTCTCACTGAACTGATGATGAGCTTCACGCCCTTTTTTTCTGCCTCTTCACTGACAAAACCAGGCAGTGGCGCAGCGATAACCATAACCGTCGGCTTGGCTCGGGGCATGTTATAGCCCTTTTCGATGGGCACTCCATAGGAAACGTACATCCAGACCTCAGCATCCTTGAGCCCATTTCGCCTCACCGTTTCCAGAAGGACATCTTTGGCTTCTTGTTTGCTCATCTGCATCTCTATCTTGGCTGCCCTTAATGAATTCCATAGCCTTTCGGTATGTCCGTCCAGCGCCATGATATAGCCCTTCTGGACTACCCAGGCATCGTAAACCACCCACCCCCTCCGCCAGCCATAATCCATAGGGTCTATTCTGGCTTTGCTCCTGGGCAAATACTCTCCATTTATGTAGATAATCAGTTCCTTCTCTGCCATGTTTTATCTTTACCTCCTGCCCATAATGATAGCACATGCCGGGATATTTTAAGCAAAAATTGCTTGCTCTTCTCTTTCAGGAAAGAAATATCACTGCAGCCGTTGCCGAACTGTGATAAGAAAGGCTCTGCTGATATTTGAGGGAGCGCCTACCAGACAAGGAGCCATTATAAGAATAATTTTGAATATCAGCTATGCTTCAATTTCAAGCCAACAGTACGGAATAGCCTCCATCCACAGGTAGTGCGACACCGGTTACAAAATCAGAGGCATGACTGGCGAGGAATACGGCGGTTGCTGCCAGCTCATCCGGTTCACCCCAGCGACCTACCGGAGTCCGAGCCACGACACGTTCCTCAAGGCCAGGTATTTCCTTTCGTGCCTGACGGGTAAGCTCGGTATTGAACCAACCGGGCAGGATGGCATTCACTTGGATATTGTCCCGCGCCCAGGCTACGGCGAGACTCCGTGTTAATTGCACGATACCGCCTTTGCTCGTACCGTATAAAGCCAGTTTCGCCCCACCGAAGATGGAGGTCATCGACCCAATATTGATAATTTTACCGCCGCCAACAGCATGCATTGCTGGGTAAACCGCTTGCGAGCAGAGAAATGCACCGCGCAGGTTGGTATTGATGACTTCTTCCCACTCATCTATGGTGTATTCCTGCGGCAGCTTGCGGATGTTGGTACCGGCGTTATTGACCAAAATGTCAATTCGCCCAAACACCTCAAGAGCTTTTGCTGCCATAGCACGAACCTGCTCCTCGTGCCTTATATCTACCTTTACCCCAATTACCTGCGTACCAGATTCTTTTTTGATGCTTCTGACTGCCTCAGCCGTTTTGGCTTCATTCCGCGCCGCGATGACGATGTTGGCTCCCATTGCCGCCATTCCCCGGGCAATAGCTTTGCCGATTCCCCCATTCCCACCGGTAATAATAGCCACTTTACCCTGCAGGCTGAATAAATCCTTCATAGGATTACCTCCATTAGCAATTTGCAAAATATTATAGACAGACAGCCAGTCTCATTAGTTGTCCTTGGTAACTGAGGATTATCCGGACAAAGGCGATACACAACCCAAAATCGCTTGAGTTAGAATCCTTTTATCATCATGCTGGGCAGCCAGAGGATTATTTCGGGAAAGACAATACACAATGCCAGACCGATTAAGATGATGATAACAAAAGGGGTTACTCCACGGATAATATCTCCCACGGTTATCCCCAGTCCCGGTGGCGCCGCTGCCTTAAGGTAGAAGATAGCGTAGGCGAAGGGTGGTGTCATGAAGGAGGTCTGGAGGTTAACGCAAACCATCATGGCAAACCAGATGGGGTCAAACCCCAGCTCCACACCAAGGGGTGTGATTAGTGGGACCAGAATGAACAATATTCCCAGCCAGTCAATGACGAATCCAAGCAGGAAGATGATGAGCTGAATAATGGCAAAGATACCCCAGCGTCCCCCGGGAGCTTTCAAAATGAATTGTGTTATCACATCGCCACAGCCGGCACGGACGAATATCCCCACAAAAGCGAAGGACACGGTGCCGATCAGCAGAATCATGCCGGAGATTTTCAGCGCGTCTAGGGCGGTGTCCTTCAGAGCGGTAAAAGTGAACTTGCGGTAGGCAGCCACGAGGAGTGTGGTGGCAAAAGCACCGACGGCAGAGGCTTCCGTGGGAGTAGCTACTCCCAGGAAAATGGTTCCCAGCACTGCCATGACCAGTACTGATGGCGGCACCAGCGAGACGATAAGGTCAGTCGTTTTCTTGAGGAAGGGGACCCGTCTTTCTTCCACAGGCACCGAGGGCGCCAGGTTCGGCTTGAGGTAAGTGTGCACGGCAACGTAGATGATATATAAGGCGGAAAGCATGAAACCGGGCATGAAGGCACCAAAAAATAATTTACCAACGGAAAGGGATGCCATCGGTCCATAGACCACCAGCATCACGCTGGGGGGAATCAGGATACCCAGAGTGCCCCCGGCACACACGACGCCGCTGGCTAAAGCTCTATCGTAACCCCGCTTGACCATCGGGGGCAGGGCAACCAATGCCAGTGCCGTGACCGAGGCGCCAATCACCCCCACGCAGGCGGCAAGCAGAGTACCCACTAACAGGGTGATTATCGCCAGACCACCCCTGAGTCCGCCGAGCCAGACATATAGAGCCGAGAACATTTTTTCGGTTATTCCCGAGTATCCCATCATGGTGCCCATGAAGATGAAACAGGGCACCGCCAGAAGGACATAGTTACAGAGTAAGCTGTAAGCACGCTGGTAAATAAGCTCAAGGGAAACAGGCACTCCAAAAAGAAGAATGCCGCTGACGATGCCAATGCCACCGACCACGAAAGCGAGGGGATAACCAAGCAGAACGCCAACCAGGAGTGTCCCAAACATCATCAGGGTGGCAAGCTCTGGGCTTATTTCAATCATAGGCTTTATTCCTCACGGCAAAATAGATATCGCGGATGAATTGAACGATGGCTTGAAGGGTAAACAGGGCGATGCCGATGAACACCAGTGTTCTGGCCGGACCGGTTATCGGATACCAGTAGGTTTCCTGTGTCCTCTCCCAGGTTGACCAGGCATACCAGGTCCACTTAAGGCTGGCATAGCTCATCAAACTAATAAAGGGTAACAAAAAGATGATAAAGCAGATAACATCAAAGATTGCTTTCCCCTTTGGTGAAAAGCGCCCATAAACAATATCCACCCTGACATGACCTTTGTGACGGTGGATATATCCCCAGGAAAGGGCATACATGACGCAACCAGTCCAGATGGCAATCATGGGTCCCTGGGTGGTGGGGCGGTCAAGAACAAACCTCATGAACACTTCCCCGGTCACCACCAGAACCAGAATAACCGCCAGCCACTTGACTAATCTTGTCCCCATCCATTCGTTAATGGCATCAATAGTTTTGAATATCTTTTTCATCATTATCCTATACCCCGCTCCGAGGCTAACCCTCGGAGCGGGGACAGAGCTGAAGTTTAGTTCCGTTGGCTACAGTAGTAGCACTTAGAGTCCGGTTTTAGCCCAGTCGGGAAGCCCGTAGAGCTGGTCCCACATCTTGGCAAAGGCGCGCATGGAATCAAGGACCTCCTTGGCTTCGGGATACTTCGCCGCCAGCTCATCCAGGTATTTATTGGCTTCCGTCACGAAGGCGTCATTTATTGAACTGGGGAGCTTCTCCACGATGTTACCGTAGTTCCTGAAGTTCTGGAGTGCCGCTTCGTCTTTGGAGACAAGGATGCTGTGGTACCGAATTGCCTCGGCTCGGGCAATGTCCTCCACAATTATTTTGATGTCATCAGGAAGTGCTTCCCACTTGCTCCGCTTCACCAGGAACTGGTAGACCTCGGTTGGGGCACGGGTTGGCGAAAGGTAAATATACTTGCCGACTTCATTCAACTTCATCGTCCAGTCAAACTGCGGGGAACTGCATTCATAGGCGTCAATCGTTCCGCGCTTCATAGCTTCAAACAGCTCGCCCAAAGGCATAAAGACAGTACCCGCTCCCATCCGGGCGAGGACTGCCCCACCGTCACCGGAGCATCGCATTTTCAGCCCTCTGAGGTCAGCTGGCGTCTTCAGCGGCCTGTCTAGGTGAATCCATATTTCCGGAGTACCATGGAAGCCGCTACCTTGGGGATCGTAGAAGTCAAAGTTCTTTGCCTTGTACCACTTGTTAATGATTTCATGACCAACGCTAGCCTTCCAGATCAAGTGCTCCAGAGGTGGTATCCCAGCGACTCTCTGCGAGATCATACTGCCGAAGCGAACCTCAGCGGTCATATAGGAACCACCGCCAGCGCCAAAATCCAGAACGCCGGTATGGACTGCTTTCCACTCCTCTGTCGCCGGGCAGACCGAACCAGCGGGATTCGGTTTCATCACCAAGCGACCCCCAGTGGCGGCAGTAACTCTCTCGCTTAATCTATAAAGTGCGTCGGTTACCGGTATTCCGGTGCCCAGGGATGATTGCCCGATCCAAGTGATTGCCTTGGGAGGTTGGGCTGGTGTTGGCGCCGGAGCAGGTGCTGGTGCTGGCGCCGGAGCAGGTGCTGGTGCTGGCGCCGGAGCAGGTACTGGTGCTGGTGCCGGAGCAGGTGCTGGCGCTGGTGCCGGAGCAGGTGCTGGCGCTGGTGCCGGAGCCGGAGCCGGCGCTGGTGCCGGAGCAGGAGCCGCACAGCCAGCAACCACTAAACCACCCACCAATACCACTGCCATAAGCAATGCAAATATCCTACTTTTGTTCATCTTCTCCTCCTAAAAATCTCAAAACCCAGCCATCTTTGAATACTTTTTTGAAATCTATCACCCCCTTTACCCTATTCTTTGATTATTCAGATTCTCTCCACCAAAGCAAAAATTGATAATTATCTTGGGTAATAGTCATTTAGGATATTCGTTTGCGCATATAATTCAAATCTATTATACCACGGTTTGTCAAGAGGTCTGAATAATTCTGGAATTGTCCCGTGCCGAAATTATTGTTTGCCCACCTTTTGTACGGTTCTGGGAAGCACCTTCACCAAGGAGGGCTGCCTGCCTTCTCCTTAAGATGGGCGAGGCTTTTGAAACTTTCGTCCTATTTCTGCAGCCAGCCATGGTATGATAATGACCACCACAGCAAAGAATAAGGTCCACATCAACTCACCAGAAGTAAGGAGGAAAATAGCCCGAGGCAAAACAGAAGCCAGGCTCACCAGAGCAATGACGAACCCTGTCTTCGCTCCAAAGACATAGCATGAATAAATTACCGGAGCCAAGAAGGCAATCCTTTGAACATGGTGAGCATCGTAGAAAATCTGCCGGCGCAAGGTCTCCCATTTAAAAAGGTCAACCAGTTCCCCAAAATAGTAGAATATTATGCAGTAACATAAGAGCAAACCCAATATGTAAAGATGGTAAAAATGGCGGGTTTTCAAAGTGACTAAGCATGCTTCACAGAAGATATTAAAGCTGCTAGTCCATCGATTTGATGGAACATTATTCTCATGTGATGTCATATTAAGCAATTAGGTATTCGCCTACCTCTAGAGGGTATCTTACCACGCTACTGCCTCATCGATAACCGCAGAAATACCTATTTTACCGCAAGGGCAATAAGTGTTTCTGCCTAGGTAACTTTTAATCTTGTCTGGGGTGAGTAAGTCTTGCTTTCTTAGTTAGTGCCTGTTAGTCCGAAAGTTTGATTTACCGGGTGAGCGTTTGGCAGCTATACTATGTCATTATGGCTCAATGTTCGCCCCTTTGGGCACGACTACTATGCCAGTGTCTGATATGGTACAGCCTCTTTTGATGTCTGCCCCTGAATCGTAGCCAATAGAGGTGCCAGACTTAATTATAGCGTTCTTGTCGATGATGGCTCGCCGTATCCTGGCGTGAGGTTCTATGATAACATCATCGAAGATAACCGATTCTTCTACCAGCGCATTCTTTTCCACAACTATGTTCGGGGACAATATAGACCTCCATACTTTGCCACCGCTGATAATACAGCCATCAGACACAATGGACTCCGAAATGCTCCCTCCAATAACACACTTGCTCGGAGGCAATTGTCTTTGGAGGGTTCTGAAGGGCCATTTTTCTCCATAAAGATTAAACAGGGGGTCCACGCCAACCAGGTCCATACTGGCTTCAAAGTACCCATCGATGTTGCCCACATCCCTCCAGTAGGAAGAGTCACGAGTTTTTTCCACCAGGACTTTACTTCTTTTGCCATCGTGCACTTCGATAATATAGTCCTCTATCTTGTTCTCCTTTTCATAATCATAGGCAAAGATTTTAAAACCCTTACGCATCATTTCCGGAAGGATATCTCTGCCGAAGTCTTCTTCCTTTCCTTGCAGCACCTCACGCAAAACACTGGCTTTGAAAATATATATTCCCATGGAAGCAAACACATAATCCGGATTATCGATAATGCCCTTCGGCTGCATTGGCTTTTCCTCGAATCCAACTAACCTGTGGCCCTGGTCTACTTCCAAGACGCCAAGCCTGCCAGCCGCCGCTTCTTTTTTCAGCTTGATAGCGGATATGCTCAAGCCTGCGTCGTTATTTCTATGAAAGGCTACCATTTGAAGATAGTTCATCTTGCAGACATGGTCCCCGGAGAGAATTAGAATATCATCCACGTCCCTCCCATTGATCAAATCAAGGTTCTGGCGTATGGCATCAGCCGTCCCACGGTACCAGTCTGGTCCCAGCTTTTGCTGCGCAGGTATACAATAGATGAAGTCTCCCAGCCCGGAACTTGAGATATCCCATCCTTCCTGAATATGCCTGATTAAAGATGTTGACCGGTACTGCGTTAAAACGAAGATTCTGCGGAGTCCTGAGTTAACGCAATTGCTCAGTGTGAAATCGATAAGTCGAAACTTGCCCCCAAAGGGAACGGCTGGCTTGGTACGTTCTTTAGTCAGAGGCTGCAGCCTCTCTCCCATGCCACCAGCCATTATTATCGTTGCCACCCCATATACTGACATTACCATCAGGGACTCACCACCAACCAATATTCAATTCGGCTTAAATGTATTCCTTTATTAAATTATACAAGCCTTGCAATGAGATGTCACACCTATATTTTCTGGCTATTCGAATGTATACAAAAATAAAAATTTTGGGCAATTGGTCTGCTAGTTATTGACATCACCCCTGTCAATTGTATACAATTCAGTTGGTATAGTATATGAGAAATCGAGCAGAAAAAAAGACTGTTCCCGTTGGGAAAAAGGTCTACCAGCATTTGAAGACGGCGATTCTATCCGGTCATCTTCGCCCAAAGGAAAGGCTCGCTGAAGAACGTCTGGCGGAAAGGCTGGGAGTTAGCCGCACCCCGGTGAGAGAAGCCCTGTACAAATTGGAGTCAGAAGGGCTGATTCGCCCCCTGAATAAAAGGGGTTTTATCGTCTCTGGAGATTCGAAGGAGGAAGTGGAAGAGCTCTTTGAAATCAGGTCAGTCCTTGAAGGATACGCCTTAAGACTTATCTCGGAAAAAATCGCGGAGGAAAAGCTTCAGCAGCTTAACGGATTTGTGGAGAAGGCGGAAGCAGCTCTGGAAGCGAAGCGAATGAATGAGGTCTTTAGATGGAACACCCGCTTTCATGATGCTCTTCATGAGCTGGTCTCCGATAGAGAGCGCCTCTATCGCATGATGGTAGATATGAGAAAACAGGTGCTTCGCTATCGCAAAGAAACCCTTCAATCTGTGGAAGGGGCGAAGAGGACTCTCGATGGTCATAGAAAGATACTGTTAGCTTTACGATTAAAAGAGCCTGACCTGTGCGAGAGAGCGATGCGTGAGCATATCAAACTGGCTAAAGAAGATGCCCTGCTCACCCTTGCCGGACAGTATCAAGAATAGAAGAGAAGGGAGGTCTGGTCTTGGCAAAGCATATTGAATTGAAAATGGAAAAATGCACTGGCTGCAAGTTATGCGAGCTCGCCTGTTCCGCAGTTAAAACTGGCGTATTCAAGCCAAGGGAATCGAGGATTAAGGTCTGCCTGGTTGGTATCCCTGAAATCCCGGTTCCCGTACTTCTTGACACCTGTGATTATTGCTTTGGGAATCCTGTCTGTGTCCCGGTCTGTCTTCCCAAGGCAATCGAATGGAAGGAGATGGAAACCAAACCCTCTCGTCCCAGGGTTTCAGATGCGAAAAGAATTGCCGAAGAATGGCTGAAATCAGTGAGCCAGTAGGGGAATAGAGATGGCAAGAGTAAAGGTGAAGACCTTTTCCGTGATTCGGGATGTTCTGGGTTCCGATGTTGTCGAAGTTGATGTCGATAAGCCTGCCACGGTAGGCAGGGTCTTCGATGTGTTGGTGCATCGTTACGGGCTGCCATTCAAGGAGAAGGTCTGGGACCCAAATACCGGGAAAATGGCGCCCTTCCTCATCAGATTAAATGACACCATTATCAGTTCCACTCTGGATGTGGACAAAGAAATCAAAGACGGCGATGAGATAGCGGTCATCTTTCCCATAGGAGGAGGTTAATCATGGCTAACGGCTTTAAATATGGTGGCTATATTGGACAACTGCTGAGAGTCAACCTGACCAATAAAGGAATCACCAAAGAACCACTTAAAGAAGATTGGGCCAGGGATTTCGTCGGGGGAGCTGGCTTAGCGGCAAGGATACTCTATGGAGAGCTCAAACCCAGGGTTGACCCTCTCGGACCGCAAAATAAACTGGTGATGATGACCGGTCCATTGAACGGGACAATGATTCCAGCGGCATCCCGCTCCTCGCTCTGTGCCAAATCACCTTACACCAGGTCGTTCTTCCACAGCATTTTTGGTGGTTTCCTGGGACCGGAGCTCAAGTTTGCTGGTTACGATGGTCTGCTCATTGAAGGACAGGCAAAAAGCCCCGTCTATCTGTGGGTTGACGATGCTCATGTTGAGGTCAGAGATGCCAGCCATCTTTGGGGTAAAGACCCCTTCAAAACAGAGGAAATTCTCCGCAAGGAGATTGGCGATGAAGGTGTCCATATCGCCACCATTGGGTTAGCTGGTGAAGAGAAAGCGCCTTATGCCATGATTTTGTGTGATATTCGAGCCGCAGGTCGGGGTGGGATGGGTGCAGTCATGGGTTCGAAAAACCTCAAGGCAATTGTCATCAGGGGTACCGGCGCAGTAACCGTCCCCAATATCCTGAAAGTCTATAATACCGCCATAAGGCTTAATGAGTTGATTGCTACCACCCCTGCGGTGCAGGGTCTTTCCCGCTACGGCACGCCGAGAAACGTGGCTGCCATGAACGAAGGAGGCATTTTGCCCACCAGAAACTGGCAGACCGAGGTCTTTAAAGGGATGAAGAACATAACCGGCGAAGCGATGAGGGAGAAGGTAGTCAAGGGAGACCGTGCCTGTTTTGCCTGTTCCATCAATTGCACAAAGTACAGTGTGGTACCCAAAGGGCCGTACAAATCGGTCATTAATGGTGCTGATTACGAAACGATTTATGGCTTTGGCAGCATCTGTGAAGTGGACAACATTGAAGCGCTCTGCAAGGCGGATGAGCTGTGCGACCACTACGGGATTGACCTCATCTCCACTGCTTTGTCTATTGCCTGGGCGATGGAGTGTTACGAGAAGGGCATATTCACCAGGAAAGATACCGAGGGCATTGATTTGAGGTTTGGAAATGCCGATGGCATGCTCCAGATGATTGAGAAGATAGGTAAAAGAGAAGGTCTGGGAGCCCTGCTGGCCAAGGGAACCAGAGCGGCGGCAAAGATTGTGGGCAAGGATACCATTCGTTTTGCCATTCAGAATAAGGGGCTGGAATGGCCAGGTCATACCTGCCGTCCCTTCCCGGCGGCGGCTGTTGGATACGCCACCGGACCGAGAGGGGGAAGCCATCATGACATCCGACCGACTGCTGAGAAGAGCGGGCTGGTAGACCGCAAGATAATTGAGGGCAAGGGTGCCCTGGCGGCTGAGGTCAATCACTGGCTGATTCTCACCGACTCAATGCTATTGTGTCATCTGGGCGAGCCTATCTGGGGACCACTCAGAATCAGCGACAATACCATCGAAGCCCTGAATGCTGTTACCGGATGGGAGCTCAATTATGAAGGGGCCAGGAAGATTGCGGAAAGGCAGTGGAATATGATTCGCTGCTTTGCGGCGAGGGAAGGTTTCACTCGCGAAGATGACCAACTCCCCATCAGGTTCATGGAAGAGCCGATTCCAGAAGGTCCAATGAAGGGAAGTTATATCCCCAAAGAGACCCTGGAACGGTTGAAAGATGACTATTATTCTTATCGGGGCTGGGATATAAAAACGGGCAATCCGACAAAAGAAAAGCTAATAGAACTGGGGCTGGAATTTGCCATAGATGACCTCCGCAAGGCAGGGAAATCGAGTCGCTGACGACGCAAAAGTGGCAGCCACTTTTACTCAGCCGAGGTTGAAAAGATGAGTTTGTACCGCCTCCTTGAGCAAAGAGCGAAAAATGGTAGACCCATCAGGATAGGTGTTATTGGCGCTGGAACCTTCGGCACGGCATTTATTGCCCAAACGCGGTCAACCCTGGGTATGCAGCTGGTGGGCATTGCTGAACTGGACCTGGAAAAGGCAAGGCAGGCATGCTTAAAGATTGGCTGGCCTAAAGAAGCTCTCCGTTTCGGCGATTCGGTTAGTGCCATCAATGATGCGGCACGGAGAGGAAAGGTCATATTAACTGATAATGCCGAGCAGTTGATACAGGCTGAACTGGACGTGATTATTGAGAGCACCGGAGTTGTTGAAGCGGGAACCCTTCACGCCTGGAGCGCTTTAGAAGCCGGAAAACATGTCATTATGGTCAACGTTGAGGCAGACGCACTGCTGGGGCAGGTCCTTAAGAAAAAAGCTGGTGAAAAAGGACTGGTTTACTCTCTGGCTTACGGTGACCAGCCGGCATTGATTTGTGAGTTGATTGACTGGGCGCGAACCTGCGGGTTTGAGGTTGTTTGCGCGGGCAAAGGCACTCGTTACCAGCCGGAGTATCATTATTCGACGCCGCAGACAGTCTGGAAATACTTTGGTTTCTCCGAAGAGCAATTAGCCTCTGGCGAATATAATGCCCAAATGTATAACTCCTTTCTCGATGGGACTAAATCAGCCATTGAGATGTGTGCGGTGGCTAATGCCTCCGGGCTGGTTCCCCAAAAATGCGGCTTGCAATTCCCCCCGGTGGGGGCAGAGAACCTTGCTGAGATACTTAAGCCAAAGTGGGCAGGTGGGATTCTGGAACACAGTGGCACCGTGGAGGTGGTCGCCAGTGAGAACCGAGACAAAACCCCGGTAAAGCATCATCTTCGCTCGGGTGTTTATGTCGTCTTCAGAGCAAAGTCTGATTACGCCCGAGGACTTTTTTCTCATTATGGTTTACCTGCCGATTCATCAGGCGAGTACGCTGCTTTGTATCGACCAGCCCATCTCATTGGTTTCGAACTTGGCATAAGCATTGCTTCAGCCGTGCTTCGCGGCGAAGCTACTGGTGCCACTGATTTTTTTATCGCTGATGTTGCCACGGCGGCGAAGAAAAACTTGAAGTCAGGAGATATCCTTGATGGCGAAGGTGGCTACACGGTGTATGGTCGACTGGTTCAGGCGGAGGAAAGCCTGAAGAATAACTACCTGCCCATGGGCTTGAGCCGGAACGCTGGGGTTGTCCGGGCAGTGGCAAAAGATTCCATCATGACCTATGACGACGTAAAGTTAGATGAGAGCCAGTTTTCTTATAAACTGCGTAAAGCGGTTGAAGAGGAATTCCGAATTACTGTCAGATAACTTATTTTTTGCGGGCGGCGGCTGCCGCCAATGGTGCTACCGCCAGCCAGAGGGTGATGGTCATCAACATAGCCAGAGGATAATTTATACTGATTAACCCGATTTTGGGAGCGATAACACCCCAGAGGAGCATGAAGAAGAAGGAACTCAAAAAGAAACCCGGTATCGCCGCTAAAATAGAGAAGTAACCCATGATTCATCTCTCCTTTCTTTATCAAGTCTCCTTTAGTCTTTAAATGACCAGTAAAGCTCTTTTAGATTTCGTAAATATTTTCTATTCATCTTCTCGTTTTCTTCAGTTAACTTCTGCGGGTCAATGAACCAGGGTGTGCCTTCAGCGATGCGCTGCCTGATTTTCTCGACCTCTTCGGCTGATAATGGAATTTCATCAGTGAGAAGCCTTGACCAGCCAAGCCGAACATCCTTGGGCCATTTCCAGACGCCAGCTAAGTCGTAGTTCATCAGCGCACCATCATAGGGCAAACGGAAGCCAAAGGTGGCTCTTATCCCCAGGTCAATATCTTCCGCGGTAGCCACACCATCTGCCCATAAGCGATATGCCTCCCGGCGCATGGCGGATACGATGCGATTAAGCAAGCATCCCGGCAGCTGCCTGGATACCCTGATAGGCACTTTTCTTATCTTTTTCATGAGCTCACAGGTTATCTTGAATGTTTCCTCCGATGTCCCGGGTCCCTTAACCACTTCAACGCCAGGCACGATATGCGCTGGAACGAAATAGTGAGTTATGACTACCTTGTCTTGCCTCTTGACATCCGCAGCAAAATCTCTCAGCATGAGAACCGAGGTATTGCTGGCAATAATAGTATGGGGCGGGCATAGCTTATCAAGCTTGTTGAATAGCTCTCTTTTGGCTTCGAGGGACTCGATGATAGCCTCGGTGACAAAATCGCTCTCATCTGCCACTTTGGCTAAATCGGTGGTGGGATATATGCGGCGGACAGCCTTATCTGCCTGCTGGCGAGTTATCAATCCTTCCTCAACAAACATGGTCAACGCCGCCTTGATATTCTTAATTGACTGCCGTAGGACCTGGTCGGTAAGGTCGTTCAGGATAGTGGGGTATCCCCACAGAGCAAAGTTGAAGGCGATACCGGAGCCCATAAATCCGGCGCCTACCACTCCTACCTTTTTAATCTCTTCTACTTTCATTGGACACAATACCGGCGCAGCACTTTGGTGAAAAATACTGCCCGCTCCTCCTTTCCTTGGATTTAAGATAAGGTCTTGTTGACCCAATATTTTGACACCCGGATTGGCATTCAAGAGGCAAAATATCTGATTTATGACTTCATTAAAGGGTGATACCACCATCAACGAACACAACCTGACCGGTGACAAAATCAGATGCGTCTGAAGCTAGAAATATGGCGGTACCAATGTAATCATCAGGCTCAGCCACTCTACCCATGGGAGTCTGGGCAACATACTTTTCGAATTCATCACGGTGGTCTTCCAGGAAATATCTCCTGTTCATGTCGGTAATGGTCACCGTCGGCGCCAGCACATTGACATTGATGTTATACTTTGCCCATTCATAGGCAAGGGAACGAGTCAGATGGTTGAGCCCGGCTTTGGAAGCGGCATAGGCTGCCCTTATTACCTGTACTCTTGCCGAGACATTGGAGGAGATATTGATGATTTTCCCTTTTCTATTCTTCATCATCTCTCTCGCCACCGCCTGGCAGCAGAAGAAAACTCCCTTCAGGTTAAGGTCCATGATGCGGTCCCAATCCTCTTCCAGAAACTCTTCTGCTGGTTTTCTGATGACAATGCCGGCGTTATTGACCAGAATATCGATTTTGCCAAAGTCTCTGACCACCTGTGCCACCATTTCGTTGATGGATGGGAGGCTGGTCAAATCAACGGGGATAGCTGCTGCCTTCAGTCTTTCTTTCTTGATGGATTCAGCCGCTTTCTGCCCTTCCGCAACGGTGCGGTTAGCGATAATGACGGTCGCTCCGGCGCGGGCAAGGCCCTTGGCGATGCTGAAGCCGATTCCCCGATTGCCACCGGTGATGATAGCAATCTTCCCGGAAAGGTCAAAGAGTTTCATTTCCCCCTCCTCTTAAAAATTTTATTGTGTTCAGTTTCAGCCAAACCTGACGGCATGAGGCTATTGATTATCCTTCTGGCACATAAGGCATTAGCCGCTCTAAATTGGATGGGTCAGGTTTGACCTTCCCTTCCTCTATCTTCTTCGTGATATCCACAATCGCCTGGTTTATTGGCGTGGGCACCCCAACCGTTTTGCCCTTGCTGACTGCCTCTCCATTGAGGTAATCAACCTCGGTGCGTCTCCCTTTTATTACGTCCTGCAGGAGTGACGGCCGGTCTGGTGCACCTAGATTCCGTGTTTGCTCCGGGTTAAGGTATCTCTTCTTAAAGACGGCGGCTATCGTCTCCTTTAGTGCCCTGATGTCAGCAATGGTGGTGGCTTTAACGAAATCCTGGGCGGGGATACCAAATATTGGTCCCAGGACAATGCCCAGAGCCTGGGCAACCTTGGCGACTTCGCTGCCTGTCACCGCCCGGATTAGATTGGCGGAATCCTTCTGTTTCTCGTTCAAAGAAGATATGGCCGGGCCAATAATGCCAGATAGGGCGTTATTCATGCAGTTAATCACCAGCTTAGCCCAGCGCGCACCCCAGATATTAGTAGTTGCCTCACTGGGGCCCAGAATCTCGAGCGCCTCGACCACCTCTTTCACCCGTGGGGTTATCAATCCGTTGAGCTCACCGACGGTAAAGCAGTGGCTGGTCATGGGGTCAGTACGAATGACGTGTCCCGGCTCATACATTCCCACGCTGATGGAGGGTACACAGCCTACAGTACGGTTGAAGCCGACAATGCTTGCCACCACTTCGTCATTCAAGCCGTTTTGTGCGGGCAGGATGAAACCGGTGGGTTTCAAATATGGCTCAATAAAGTAAGTCGACCAGCAGGTGTCATATGACTTGACCGATAGGTATACTATATCGAACTGTTCTCGCAGGCTGCTGACCTCGCTCAGGTGAAGAGCTTTGGCGGGCACGGTGAATTCACCCTTCAGGTTGGTTAGCTTTAAACCATCGCTCCGGATTTTGTCTATGTTTGCTGCCCACTGGTCTATTAAGGTTATATCATAGCCCTCACGTATCAGGTAAGCTCCTATGGATGCTCCTATGGCCCCTGCTCCCAGCACGGCTATTCGCTTCTTCATTTCCTTACCTCCTATAGTCCAGCTAGCCAAGAATTTATTGAAATCGCTCTTTGCCAGATGCTCCAAAGCGGCTATCGAACTGGCTTAAAATGGAAGTCATCTGGCTGGTTTGGGTATCACTAAATCAGGCGCTCCCTTGGCGGAAATTTTAAGCTGCGGAGCATGCCGGCTCATGATTTCACCAACAATAGAGGCGATTTTCACCTTCTCGCGGACAAATTCCTGATGCCATGCTTCTGAGACCCAGGGTTTATAGATGTCACTTTCTGAGGTCCCGGGCTCAAACTTAAAATAGCAGGGTGAAGCGATGCGCGCAATTTCCGTGGCTTCGTAAGCCCGGAACATCCCGCCAAAGGAATCAACCACGATGATATATATATCTAAAGGCATTTTGACCGCTTTACGAATACCGGCCAGAATCGGCAAAGAGACGTCAGATATGGGGTTCATGGTATTGGCGCCCAGGGATTCCAGAACTCTGGCTCCAGCGGCGCTACAGTAGCCACCGAAGACCGAAAACTTGAAAATGGTTTCCTTGGGGATAAAACCTTCCTCTCTCATCTTATTGACAAGGTAAAGTACCCCTTCATCATAGACCAGAAAGCCTCTGAAGCCAGCCTCAATATTTCTCATCATATCGGCAAGCCAGTATGAAATATTGTCTGACCCCCTTAATCTAAATCCCAGCATCTGTCCCTCAGGAGTGGCGGCTTCTTTTGCTCCTGGGTCCCAGCCTTTACGGTGCCCGATGGTCATAATCACCTCCATTTTTTCCTCGTAAGCCATCCGGGCCATAGTTTTGAGTTCCTCAAAATCGCAATATGTCGAACCGCCCACCGTGGCAATAACCCGGTGTACGGTGACTTTTCTCTTTCTTGCTTCCTCGATCATCGCTTCCATGGTGGAGGCTCTCTCGACACCGGCAATTTCAATGCGATAGTTTGCCCCATCCGGGAAGGTCTTATCCGAGGAGGGTAAATCATGAAGGTCACGACCCGGAATAGAGTGTTTTTCCATAAACCCCCGTATTTTCCCCAGAACATTATCCATTAGTAGTTTCTCTCCTTTCTTCGATTCACTTATGCTGATTGATACTTTAAGAAACAAAGCTATCAATGTCAAGCTGATTAATATCGTTTGTTTAATAACCCATCCCCCTGACCCCCTTCCCTTATGATATGAAAGGAAGGGGGAGTAGAGGTAAGAGGGGGCGTAGTCGCAATAACAGCATTTTTCAGGTCTATAGTGCCGGTTACTTCTACAGTCTCACCGTCGAGCCATACCGTGATATTGAGCATATCAAGCACCTGGCGCTGCTTTTCAAGTTCATTCACTATTAGCCTTGGTTGGCTTAGGTATTCTTCCAGCTTTGCCCACGCCATTGCTTCCAGTTTATCAGCTCCCCAACTTTTGTTTGCACAACGGTTAACCGGGGAAATATCCCGGTCTTTGCTTACATAGATTGCGCATTTGTTTGCAATATCAGAAATAGTATATAATGTGGGTCAATATATTGTAGCTAGGCATATCTCTTAATCAGCCGAACTTCGGTCTGGAGACAAGACGGTAACAGTATTGGTAGTGAAAAGATTTTGTCTTGTGTACTTGAGAGCGGAAAAGTTACTAGCCAAAATGGCTGGAACTAATAAATAAAAAAGGAGATTAATCTGTGCGCACTGAAGAATTAATAAAGTATGATAATGAACATCTATTGCATGGTCTGGCGGTAGTGGGCAAGAATCAGGGCTTCGTCATTGAGGCTGCCGATGGCGTCATGTTGACCGACACGGATGGCAAAAAATTGATGGACCTGAGTGCTCAAGCCATCAATATTAATCTGGGTCACAATCGCCGTGACATCCTGGAGGTAGCTAAAGCCCAGATGGACAAACTGACCTTCGCTTTTATCCTGCGTGGCTTTGCCAATCTTCCCAGTATCCAGCTGGCGCAGAAGCTGGCAACAATCACCCCCAAGGGTTTAGACCGCTTCCTGTGGACTCACACCGGAGCTGATACGGTGGACTGTGCCTTTAGAATCGCCAACCTATACTGGAAAGCGAAAGGAACCAGGAAGTATAAAATCATTAGCTTGCATAACTGTTATCACGGCACCATCCGTGGTGTCGCCATGGCTACCAATCTGGCTAAGGGAAGCATTGAAGAAATGCCACCCACCCCGGGACACCTCCATATACCCAGTTATTATTGCTACCGGTGTGCCTTTGACAAAGCATATCCCAGTTGCGGAATACAATGCGCCAAATTTTTGGAATACACCATTGAGAATGAGGGCAAAGACAGCGTGGCAGCCTTTATCGCTGAGCCGGAGCAGGGAGCCGCCGGCTTTATCGCCCCACCCCCTGAATACTGGCCTATGGTCAGGGAAATTTGCCGCAAGCACGATGTGCTGCTCATTGCTGACGAGGTAATGACTGGCTTTGCCCGGACGGGCAAAATGTTTGCCATCGAACACTGGAATGTGGTGCCAGATATGATGTGCCTGTCCAAAGGGATTGTCGCCGGTTATCTTCCCTTCGGGGCAGTGGCTATGTCAGGTGAAATCTTCGATACCCTGAAGGGTAAATTTTTACCGTTAGGCTCTACTGAATCGGGCAACCCAGTATGCTGCGCTATAGCCATCAAGTGCATTGATATCTATGTTAAGGAGCGCATTCCAGAACACGTCGCTGAGGTAGGAAAGCGTGCCAGGGAGCGAATGGAGAAAGAATTCCTTTCTTTACCTTATGTCGGAACGGTTGACGGGCTGGGCTTAATGCTCGCCGTTGAGATTGTCACCAACAAAGAAAGCAAAGGCATGCCTAATCCCAGGCTAGGTGATATCATCCAGAGACGCGGCGTTGAGAGAGGGGCATTATTGCGTATGGTGAGCAATAGACTTGGCTATAGCCCACCGTGTACCATTACCCAGAAAGAGTCCGACCGCGCCCTTGATATCCTGTATTCGCTTCTTTCGGAACTCAAGCCACAAGACTTGACTTAGGTTTATACTGAAAATTGACAGGAGGTAAACCTGTGGTCTCTCTGGGGAAATTAGCACAGCGACGAGTGATTCCAGCCGGTCACGGCGGAGCCGTGATTGTCAAAGAAAGCCAGTATATTAAAGTGATTGCCGTCAAGGGCAAACAGATTTGCGATTTCTTTGCCTTCAACCCTTCAGACCCCCGACAATTCCTCTCTGGCAGCCACACCCGGGTTTTCCTAGCGCACACACTGGAAACCTCCCAGATTATAGTGGTTGGCAGCCCTCTTCTGGACAACACGCGCCAGCCAATGCTTTTTGTGGAGGAGGATACCGTCGGGGTGCACGACTGGTACTTAGCCTCCTGTGACCCACTGCGCTACCTGGTTGACTTTGGCATCGCCGACCACCGCAGTTGCCGGATGAATCTGATAGAGGCACTAGCCGAATTTCATATCCGTCCCCCGGTCGTTCCTGACCCGCTGAACCTTTTTCAAAACTCCCCCTATGACGACAAGGGTGAATTTAGCATAAAGGAATCAGTTGCCAAGGCGGGCGATTACGTCCTTTTCCGAGCTCTGCGCACGGTACTGGCTGTTGGTTCAGCCTGCCCTCAGGACCAGTGTCCGGCTAATGCCTACAAACCAACAGACATCCTCTTTGAAGTGTATGACCCTAGCTGATGGGGATGGAGCACCTTGAAAGCAGTAGAGAAACGGGGTGCAGCAATATGGTTACTCTAGGTAAGTTAGTAAAGCAGGTATTGATTCCAGCAACTTACGGCCGGGCTGTTTTCCTCCGTCAAGGGCAGTTTCTTAAGGTAATTGACGTTCAAGGAAAGCAGGTGTGCGACTTCTTTGCCTTTGACCCTGCCGACCCAACAGTGTTCCTTTCACCAAGTCACACCAGAAGCGCCAATAACCAGATGCACCTTGTAGTGGGAAGACCTCTCTATAACAATGCCCGGCAGCCCATCCTATTGCTGGAAGAGGACACGGTAGGTGTCCACGATATGCGCTTTGCCGCCTGCGACCCGGCTCGCTACGGCATGTACGGAGTCTGGCAGCACCGCAGTTGCAAAATGAACATTTTGGAGGCACTTCAGGAATTTAATATCTGGCTCCCGGTATTCCCTGAGCCGGTCAACCTGTTCATGAATTCACCAATTGATAAGAAGGGCAAAATGTCCATCTTACCGCCCGTATCTCAAGCAGGGGACTATGTGATTCTGCGCGCCCTTAAAGACTTAATCGTTGCTGGCTCTGCCTGCCCCATGGACCTTAATCCAACCAATGATTTCAATCCAACCGATATTATGTTCGAGATTTATGAAGCCTGAAAGGGACGATTAAGCATCCCTTGACAGCCATAATATAAATAACTAATATAAATCGTATAGGACTGTTCTGCCCATCTGTTTCACACTTACCTAGGAAATGACACGTAGAGAAACTTTAAATTTACCATTAATACCAAAATAGGAAGGGGGGTGATAGCCTTCAACAAAGTTCTTTTAATGATTCGGTTAAAATTATTTTAGGAGGGTAAAAATGAAGAGAGGCAAGATATTAGCTCTGGTAGCAGTAGCCATCTTGGTGAGCGGTCTGATTGCCGCTGGCTGTGCCGCACCAGCCCCTGCTCCCACACCAGCACCGGCTCCAGCACCAGCACCGGCTCCCGCACCAGCACCTGCTCCAGCACCAGTTCCAGCGCCTGCCCAACCGCCAGCACCAATCAAGTGGACAATGCAAACCGCATTTTCCGGCGGTGACCCGCAGCACTTGCTGGGAGCAGCTGTGGCGGACAGGATTAACAAGGCAACCGGCGGGCGCTTAATCCTTGAAGCACATATGGGCGGTGCTATTGTACCGGCAGGGGAAGAGTGGGATGGACTGCGCACCGGCAGCCTAGATATAGCTTGGACTGCTGTCATGTATGCCAAAAGTCTTAATAATGCCTGCCCCATCCTGGCAGCGGTTTCCGGTGGACTCTCCAGCATCCAGCGGATGTTCTGGTTCCAAGTCGGGGGAGGTCTGGACCTAGCGAGAGAGACTCTTTCACCTCATGGCATACATTATCTTGGATACATAGCTTTGCCCCCGGAGGACTTTGCTTATACCAAATCTCCTTTGGCAACCTTGGACGATGTCAAGAAAATGAAGATGCGCACCGCCGGTGATGGCGGAGAAATCATGGCTAGGTTAGGGGCAGCGACGGTATTCCTTCCCGGTGGCGAACTCTACGAATCAATGCAGCGTGGCGTTATCAATTCTTTTGAGTACGGAGCGCCCAAGGAAGCCTTCGAAAACGGCTTCCACGAAGTCTTTAAATATCTCTATCAGTCACCAGCCCGCGCCCCCTCCGACGAAAACTCCGTAGCTGCCAATGCTAAAAGCTTCAATGCTCTTCCCGATGACCTTAAGGAAATCGTGCAGCGCATCGTATTGGAAGCAACAGACGACTATTATGGTCCGACCATAATCGGTGATGCTCAGGCGCTGCAAAAGATAATAGACTATGGAGATATAGTTGGACCTCTTCCCAAGGTGATAGAGGACGCTTTCCTGGCCACAGCTGAGAAGTTCTACGATGAAAAGATGCAGCAAGGAGATGAGCTCTATCGCAAAATAATGCAGTCCCAGCGCGAGTTCAGAAAATACTGTGTGTTAAAGGGGCTATCCGGATAGAGAGCACTTAATCCCCGCTCCGAGGTTAATCTCGGAGCGGGGACAAAAACTGAATGAAACATCCTGCAGAGGGCATATTACTTGATGGGGCTTAGCTTGAAAGGAGAGCTCCATTTTCAGTACCCGCTAATACCCAGAAGGGATAATTCGCTTTTCCTTGAGCTTTGGCCAGATTTTTCACTATAATCTTGATGTGCCAATAGCGTTTTTGACGCCTTAGGGAACTCAGCTAATTGCCATAGCTAGCCATCCGTGCTATATTACGACAAAATGTTGGCAAAGGGGCGACTTATGCTTTTACTAGCCGGAAATGAGGTGATGCAGGTACTTGATATGCCTGACTGCATGGAAGCAGTGGAAAAAGCCTTCGCCGAACTTGCCTCCGGGACGGCAGTCATGCCGCTTCGCATAAATATCTTTACCCTAGATGGCTTGGCACTTTATATGCCGGCATACCTCAAAACCATGGGCGCCCTAGCCTGCAAGGTGGTGACCAGCTACAAAAATAATCCGCCAAAACATAACCTCCCCACCATCCTGGGCAAGGTGCTCCTTCAAGACCCCAAAACTGGAGATGTAACCTGCATTATGGATGGCGCCTATCTCACTGCCGTCCGAACCGGTGCCGCCAGCGGCGTGGCAACAAAATACCTTGCCCGCAAGGACAAAGGACAGAAAGCGGGCATATTTGGCGCCGGAGTACAGGGCAGGACGCAGTTGTGGGCTATGGCTGTTGCCAGAGACCTCGCCCAGGCTTATGTCTATGATGTTTCCGATAAGGCAGTGGCGGAGTTCATCAAAGAGATGAGCACCAAGCTCGACCTGGAAGTGGTCAAAGCCGATTCGCCTGAGCAGATTTTAGAGGAAGCAGATATCATCTGCACAGCGACCTCATCCCCCACACCGGTATTCAATGGGGAAAAGGTAAGGGAAGGAACTCATATAAATTGTGTCGGAAGTCATACTCCAGATACTCGTGAGCTGGATACGGCTATTATCAAGCGGTCGAAAGTTATTGCTGACTCTTATGAAGCCTGCCTGAATGAAGCTGGTGATATCATGCTCCCCATTCGAGAAGGAGCCATCAAAAAGTCCCATCTGTACGCTGAACTGGGTGAAATCATCATTGGCAGGAAACCGCCCAGAGCTAATGACCGGGAAATCACCCTGTTCAAGTCCAACGGCCTGGCCATTCAGGATGCCGCTACCGCCAAACTGGTTTATGATAAAGCGGTTAAGGCAAAAATAGGTACCCAGATAGAGCTCTATTAAAAATGGAAAACTTCTGGCTAAACTTGACCGAGTGAGACGCTAGAGTGACTTCATTACCTGTAGGCAAATTACCAAATACCCTTCTGAAAAGGTTTTTAGAAAAAATCAGGATACACGACGAGCGGGTGGTGCTTGGCCCCTCGATTGGTGAGGATGTCGCCGTAATCAATTTCAATGACAAATTGCTGGTAGCGAAAACAGACCCGGTAACTTTCACCGCTGACCTAATTGGCTGGTACGCCGTTAACGTCAATGCTAACGATATCGCCACCATGGGCGTGAGACCGCGCTGGTTTCTGGCCACCATACTCCTGCCCGAGGGATGCACCGAAAAAGAAGCAGAGAGAATCTTCGACCAGATTCTTGCCGCCTGCGACTCTTTAGAGGTTGCCCTTGTCGGCGGACATACTGAAATAACCTACGATTTCAAGCGCCCGGTAGTGGTCGGCTGCATGCTGGCTGAGATGGAAAACCAGTCGATAATAACCACATCTGGAGCCAAGCCCGGCGATGACATTGTTATTACCAAGGGAATCGCTATCGAGGGAACCGCAATATTGGCTCGGGAGGCAGAGCCAACTCTGCTCTCCTCGAAATTGAGCAAAAAACTGGTGCAACGAGCCGCCAAATACCTTTTCTACCCCGGCATCAGCGTGCTGAAAGAGGCGCTGGTTGCTCGTTCAACAGTAGAGGTGCATTCAATG
>CAZUSN010000005.1:0-25234 GCA_964623035.1 uncultured Dehalococcoidaceae bacterium
CAGTGCCCCTCCTGAGGGTAAGCTTGGCTCGGGCAATAGGCTGATGAGGAAGTTGATACCTTTTAGGATGAACCCCCACAGCCACTTAATTGCGGTCAGGAGTAACTGGAGCAAATCGGGAGTAACTACCGCACTGATGAGCAAACCGAGGGCAAGAATCAGTCCAATGCTGATGAGTAAAAGTCCTGACCAGTGACCCCGATAAAGTCCGGATAGCCAGCTGATACCTTCCAGAGCGTGGCTAATGGATAGCCCCAACAAAGAGAAAACGAAGAAAAACATAGTCACGTAAACGGAATGGGTCAGAGCAACCCCTAGTTCTTTGGCAACAAGATATGTGGCTACAAGGATAATCAAGCCAAACTGAAATTCGCTTACCAAAGTGCCGAAGTCCAGTTCAAGGCTAGCTAAACGCTGACCCAGCCACCAGAGAACGGCGGAAACGATAAGAATTAAGATTTCCGGCCGGAAAATGTAAATAATCTCAGCAATAGCCCGGGATAATGCGAGTAACCAGTCAAAGTCCAAAAGGCGAAAGTCAGCGTATAACTGGCTTTTAATGGAAAACAGCATGACCGCCAGCCATAATATCCAACTGATGCTATATATAACCCCTCGATACCATCGGCGTCGCTTAAGGAGGAAGCTGAAGCCAAAAGACAGCGGGTATATCAGCAGAAGTCCAAAAACGGAAAGCATACCCCACGCCACCTTTTTATTGAGCGTATCTATCACCACATATAGCCAGCAAATCTCCATACCGGCAACGGCGCTGTACAAAATTGTTTGATATCCACTAATTCTCATTTAGGCTTCCCGGTATCCTATTTTGGTGAGGTCAGAAGGCTTCGACACATAATACCAATCGCTCTCTTGCCTATTGTCCTTCATTTCCCCATCTTGTACCTGTATCACGACCAGCCTATATCCCTGCTCTCTCAGTCTTGCTAGAGAGGCTTCCAGAGGCGGAAGCAATCGGCCAATAATAAAAACAAGGGTAGCTCCCCAAGGCAATCGAATCCGTTCATTTTGCAGGAATTCCTCAAAAGGCGGAAAGGTTTTCGGGGTTACTTTTGCCAGAGCTTCCAGTATTTGAACCAGTTGACCGGAACCGCTGCTTGGAGGGATTCTTGCTGGCTGCCCCGAATCTGCCATAAGTGTATTGATAAACAGGCCTACCGAGCTTCGCTGCTCAGTGATAAGATGATGGGCGATGGAAGCAGCGATGCTCACGCCCAGCTCAAAAGCATCCTCATCAAGGACTTCTCCATGGCCGGGTTGAAAGCTATCTACTGACAGGAACAAATACAGCTTCAAAGTTGTCGTCGGTTCAAACACCTTTACCTGCAGTTGCTGATGACGGGCACTCGCCTTCCAGTGAATCCGGCGGCGGCTATCATGTGGACGATAATCTCGTAACCCGATAACACGAACCGGGTCCTCAAAAATTTTCTGCTCAGCAGTTGACTCACCTATGGGGAATTTTGAGGGGAAACTGGAGCGGTTAACGGGATATATTCTTGGGTAAACAATCACGTTATCTATTGACGGAAGAGTGACCGAGCGAGGATAAAAACCAAAAATGTCACCAGAAGTCAAGGTAATTGGCCCCAGTGAATAATAGCCACGTTTATTTCCCTTAAGGTAATATCGCCAGTTTACACCACTATACCAGAGCAGTGCTGCTCCTCGACTCAGGACACAGAACCCGGGTCGGTTACTGGGTGCTAAAGCTCGGTCAGGTACGAGCCCGGTTGGTACCTCGTCATCCACCTGAATCCAGGGGAGAGGCAATAGTTTACGATTGGTCAGTCGCAGCTTTAGCTCTATTTGTTCGCCCAGGAAAATACGGTTTTCAGGGCACAATCTTTGACAGTTGACTCTGCTTAGAGCAAAGCGGCTCCACAATTTAGCGAAGCCAGCAGTTGATAGCGCCAAACCAAGCAGAATTACCACAACAATTTGACGGTACCAAGCGGCCAACAGAAGACCACTGAGTAGTGCTACCAAGCCAAACTTGCTTAAAAGGTAACCGACTGGCTGTGATGAACGGTTATTTTCCATTAAGCTACAAAGATTAGGGTAGTGGTTCCTTATCTTGGACTCTGAAGCCGATGACACCCATACTATACCACACTCGAACAAACATGACCTAATTCCGCCTGTTTTCCCGACAATTCAATTTAGTATCATAGTCGTTTCAAGAAGTGGAATGACACTGTCCTTCCCTCCATTGTATTGACAAGCGTCTTATGCGGTGCTAATTTAGAGCTAAAGATATAGCAGAGGGGAAGTTGCTCTCAACGGTTACCGTTAGCACTATCACCAATATCTCAATGATAGCTGATTTGGGCTTAACCTCAGTTGTCAGTGTGGTTATTGGTACTGTACTTATAGCCTTTTTTATTACCAAGGAGTTAACCAGTGTCAGCCTATCTTCCCGGGCTCAACTTATCGCCAAGTTTCTCGATATTGGCGTTGTCCCTATATCACTAGTATTAGCGGTCATCGTGGCTATAAGCATTGCTGAGATATTAGGTTAGAAGAAAGGGAACTACCAAGTACGAGATAACACTGGTTATGCCATGAGACAGAATCACTCCAAGCAGTGAGCCTGTTTTTTTAACCACCCAGCCAAAGGCGAGAGCAACTACAAAAACGAAGATAACATTAATCCAGGAAAAAAACCCCATGTGGAGGATGGCATATAATAGGCTGATATAGATTACACCCCGCCACCCAAATGCCTCTACAGCACTGTGCTGAAGTACACCACGAAAGATAAACTCTTCCACAAATCCGGTACAAACCAGAAGTATCAGAGTTGGTAGCCATATCTCCTGCCAAGCAAATCTGGCAACTAAAGGCTCCGGTCTCAGGATAAGATACTCAATTACCCCAAAGAAAAGCCCTGTTAAGCCCACTGCTAGCTGCACCCAAAAGCTCTTTACCGTAAGCCCCAGCTCTCCTCTTTTATAATGCAAGATGCGCGTTACCACAATAGCCCCCATTAGTAACGGTGCATAGATAATGGGGTACCACCAAATCTGCCGGATATTAGCTAGTGGCATAGAGAGGCTTATGGTGCGCACTAAAGGCACCAGAGCTAGGGAGAGAAGTAACGGACGGTGTGGGTAGCTTATATCAAGCGCAGCATGCACTATTATCAGGGTGAGTATCCCCATATGACAAGCTATTCCCCATACTGGGTGGACAAAGACCGTAATTGACTCGGCTAAGGTAATCGCCAGCAGATAACTTATGGCTGGTATCATTTTAATCTCTTACATCAATCCAGAAGTGAAGTGCTTACAAAAACTCGCTTCAGCCAATAAGAAGGCGAAAAGCATTGAATTCAGAGTATCTCGTTTATCGCCTTGATTAATTTGTTCTCATTAGGCATCCAGAAATCTTCCAGAACTACCCCATACGGCACCGGGGTATCTGGTGCGTTGACCCTTTTGATGGGGGCGTCGAGGTAGTCAAAGCCTTCGTCAGCCACGATTGCCGCCACGTGCTCAGCAAAGCTGCCGGTCTTACATTCTTCGGTGAAGACGACTAACCTTCCTGTCTTTTTTACTGAATTCAGCACCGTCTCTTTATCGAAAGGCACTATGGTACGCGGGTCAATGACCTCTATGCTTACGCCTCTTTCCTTTTGCAGTCTCTCAGCAGCGTTGAGCGCCCGGCCGACCATAGCAGCAGTAGCGACCACGGTTACATCGCTGCCTTCCCGCTTGATATCGGCTTGACCGAAGGGTATGAGGTATTCTGCTTCAGGCACCTGACTCTTGGGACCGGCCCACATCAACAGTTTGTGTTCAAAAAAGATTACCGGGTTATCATCTCTGATGGCGGTCTTGAGCAGACCTTTAGCATCGTAGGCATTGGAGGGCAGGACAATCTTCAGCCCGGGTATGCTCATCATCATGCCTTCAATGCTTTGGGAGTGCTGCGCCGCTGAGCGTCGGCCGGCGCCACACAGCGCATCCATGGTAAGGGGTACCTTGATTTTACCCCCGAACATATATCTCATTTTGGTCATCTGGTTCATGATTTCGTCCCAGGCCACCCCAAGAAAATCGGCGAATCTCATCCGAGCAATGGGCCTCATGCCGGTGATGGCGGCACCGATGGCAGCGCCAAGGATGGCTGCCTCGGAAAGAGGCGTATCTCTGACTCTTTCCGGTCCGTATTTCTCATAAAGGCCAGCCATTTCACCCATCAGACCTCCCATTTTACCCACATCTTCGCCGAGGATAAATACGGTGGGGTCTCTGGCCATTTCTTCGTCTAATGCTTCACCAATTGCCTGGCGGAAGTTTATCTCTCTCATTCATATCTCCTAGGAATAGACGTTTTCCAAGGCTTCTTCTGGTTCCGGGAAGGGGCTTTCTTTAGCGAACTTCACTGCCTCATCCATTTCAGCGAGTGCTTTTTTGTCGATTTCTTCCGCCTGCTTTTCCGTCAGCACCCTCATTTCAAGGAGTTTTTCTTTGTAGAGCTTTATGGGGTCTCTTTTCAGCCACTCTTCAATTTCTTCCTTGGGGCGGTAGTTGCCGGCATCCCCCTCGAAGTGTCCCCGAAAGCGGTAGGTTTTGGCTTCAATCAGGGTGGGGCCTTTGCCACTCCTTGCCCGGGACACCGCCTCGCCCGCTGCTTCATAGACCGCCATAACATCCATGCCATCGACCACCACTCCGGGGATGCCATAGCCAATAGCTCTATCAGCAATATTAGCGATATTCAAGGAACAGCTTGTGGAAACGGAAACTGCCCAGAGATTATTTTCGCAGATGAAAACCACCGGGAGGCACCAGACGGAAGCTAGGTTGATTCCTTCGTGGAATCGGCCGATGTTGGAGGCGCCGTCACCAAAGAAGCAGATGGTAACCTGGTCGGTGCCTCTCAATTTGGCGGAAAGTCCAGCCCCGGTGGCAATGGGAATTCCTGAGCCAACGATGCCGGCGGCACCAAGCATACCGATATCTATGTTGGCAATGTGCATGGAACCGCCCTTGCCCAGGCAGTAGCCGGTTTTCTTGGCGAAAAGCTCAGCCATCATCTTGGCGGTTTCCCCACCCTTGGCAATCAGGTGCCCGTGTCCGCGGTGGGTACTCATAATATAGTCGTCTTTACGCAGGTGGGCAATCGCCCCGGTGGCTACTGCCTCCTCACCAATGTAAAGGTGGACAGAGCCGGGGATATTGCCATCAGCAAATTCTTGGGCAATTCTTTCCTCAAAACGCCTGATGCGCACCATTGTCCGGTACATAGCAATCAGCTTTTCTTTGGCTATAGACATAACATTTTACCCCCACTTCCCGGTTATCTCCTTTTTAATTATATCTTAATCTCAATTTGCGGAAAAAGTTGCTCCACAATTTATCTGGCTGACTGTTCTTCTTTTTCTTTACCACGTTCTAATTGTCTGGGATAAGCCGCCATCAACCACCAGGGTCGTTCCGTTGATATACTTGGCTTCATCTGAATTCAGGTACAGGGCGGCGTAGGCAGTATCCCAGCCTTCACCCTGCTTTCCGGTGGGAGACATGGCATCTCGCCTTCGCCACATCTCCTCCACGTTTCCTCCCGCCCAGGCATCCTTATTGTAGTATTCAGCTTGGGGTGTCTTCATCAAGCCGGGCAGGATGACATTCGCCCGAATACCCTTGGCAGCAAATTGAATGGCGATGTCTCGGGTGAGCGCGATAATGGCTGCTTTTGAGGCAGCATAAGCAATGTTGGGCAGGGTAAATCTTATGCCGCCAACCGAGGCAATGTTGGTGATGGAACCGCCTCCCTGCTTTACCATATAGGGAATGATGTATTTGCAGGTCAGGAACATGCTTTTCACGTTGACTGCCATTACCTTATCCCAGGTCTCCTCAGTGGTTTCAAGTACACCGCCCCATTGCCCGATGCCAACGTTGTTGTGGAGGATGTCAATCCGACCAAAAGTCTGAATACATTTCTCTACCATGCTCTGACAATCACTGGCTTTGGCAACATCGGCTTTAAAGGTAATGCACTCTCCACCTTCTTCATCAATCATGCGTTTCGTTTCCTCGGCGGCTTTGAGGTTCAAATCAACGGCCATCACTTTGGCTCCTTCCCGGGCAAAGACAATGGCAGTAGCCTTGCCGTTACCCATACCGGGGAGAATCGAGCCAGCGCCAGTAACAATGGCCACCTTACCTTTAAGACGTTCTCCCATGGCTGTTCCTCCTTTTGTTCTTGATTTAGTAGGAAAAAACCACCCGCTCTATTTTATAAAGAGATATCAAACTATCAATGCCCGAATATTTGCTGGGGTTATCTTATCCTTTTGACGTCTAACTGTCAACGCAGCAAACAAGCCCAGAACCACTAAAGAGTTGCACCGTGAAGAAAGACTGTATAATATAGTAGCGGACATGCCAAAGGAGGTATTGACGAAATGGTGTACGATGAGAAGGTGGTCAAGAGACTGGAGGAAAAAGCCAAGATTCTGCGCCGAGATGCGGTGGAAATGATAAGGGCTGGCGAATCGGGCTGGATGGGAGGCTCTTTTTCCCAGGCGGACATTATTGCGGCACTGATGTTTCATCATATGAAACACGACCCCAGGAATCCCCAGTGGGAGGAGCGAGACCGACTCATTGTCTCTAAAGCACACTGCTGTGAGACGGTCTATGCTGCTCTTGCCGAAGCCGGCTACTTCTCCAAGAAGGAATATCAGTCTTACGGTCAGTTTGGTGCTTTATTGCAGGCCCATACCGAGCGCAAAGCACCCGGGATTGAGTATTCCGGCGGTTCCCTGGGGGAGGGTTTATCCTTTGCCCTGGGTGAAGCTCTGGCAGCTCGAATTGATGCTCCCAAGGATAGGTCTGGCAGGTCAATACCGCGTTTTCGCGTCTTCTGCATCGTTGGGGACGGGGAGAGCAATGAAGGACAGGTCTGGGAGGCAGTCATGGCGGCCGCCCACTACAAGGTTGACAACCTTGTAGCTATTGTTGACCATAATAAATTTCAGTCCAGCGGCGCCGTGGAGGAAAGGATTAATATTATGCCACTGGCAGAGAAGTGGCAGGCTTTTGGCTGGGATACCATGGAGATTGACGGTCACGATTTCAATCAGATACTCAGCGCTCTGGAGAAGGTGGACAAGGTTAAGGGCAAGCCCCACGCCATCATCGCCCACACTACCAAATGTAAGGGTGTACCTTCTTTCGAGCATAAGAATATTCACTTCTGCAAACTCTCCGATGAAATGTATGCTGAGGCGATTAAGGCACTGAAATAAGAGAACCTGTATCGGACTAATAATTACCGAGGGAGTAAAAAATGAAACGTAATTACGTAATGGAACCACCGGGTGAGATGAAAGCCATGTATCAGGCTTATAATGAGGCGATGGTTGAGCTGGTCAAGAAAAATGAGAACATTGTCCTTCTCTATGGCGACTTTCCTAGAGGCGCTGCCGGTGAATTTCTCCAGAAAGAGCAGCCGGACCGAATTTATGATGTTGGTATAGCGGAAGCTAACCTCATCACCACCGCTGCCGGCATGGCTGGGGCGGGTAAAATTCCCTTTACCCATTGCCATAGTATTTTTGCTGTGGGCAGGGCTTACAATCAGATAAGACAAAACGTAGCCTTTGATAAGTTTAACGTTAAAATAGTGCTCTGCAACTCAGGTATGCTCTGGACTTTCATGGGAGGCTCCCATCAGATTATCGAGGAGATAGCAGCGCTCAGGGCTATCCCCAACCTTGTTCTTGTCTCCCCCGCTGACCCGGTGGAAACGAAGAAGATAACCAGAGCGGTGACTGAATACGTCGGGCCGGTAGCCATAAGGCTAGCAAACCCTCCTGTTCCCACCATCTTTAAGGAGGAATACCCGTTTCAATTGGGCAAAGCGGTGACGGTGGTGGACGGCAAAGATGCCACCATCATTTCCACGGGAATGATGCTCGCTGACTCTCTGGCGGCAACGGAAGCTTTGGCTAAGGAAGGCATCAACGTGCGTCTGCTCAACATGCACACCATCAAGCCAATCGATGAAGAAGCTGTCATTAAAGCTGCCAGAGAGACTGGGGCTATGGTTACTGTGGAAGACAGCAGTATTATCGGGGGACTGGGTGGTGCGGTGGCTGAGATTGTTGTGGAGAATCAACCAGTTCCGTTAAAGAGAATTGGCATCAAGGATAAGTTTGGTCAGTCGGGGACAATAGCAGAGCTGAAAGTAGCCTACGAATTAACCGCTAAAGACATTGCCAAAGCGGTGAAAGAGGCTATCAAGAGGAAGAAATAAGCCCGTTAGCGTATCTATCTAGAGAGAAGAATGGCGGAAATAGCACTGAACAAGGAGTTACAAAAAATCGTTGCTGACATTGCTGAAGTGGCCCAGTATCTCTGGGAGAAGGGCTGGGCAGAGCGGAACGCGGGCAATATCACTGTGGATATTACCGAATTTGCCCCAAGAATAAGCGTTGATTTGGCGCAATTTACTAAAATACCTATGGAAATAACCTCTTCAGAACTGGCCGGGCGCTACTTCTTTGTTACCACCACGGGCAAGCGCTGTCGTGACCTGGGCCGACAGCCGGAAAAGAGTCTGCTTATAGTTCGTATTGCTGATGAGCTTGATGGTTATCGTATCCTCTGGGGAGGGGAAGGGCCGAAAAGCCGCCCCACCTCTGAATTCGTTCCCCATTTGAAGATTCACGGACTTTTGCGAAAAAGCAATTCACCGCAAAAGGTTGTCTTGCACAGTCACCCCAGCCATTTAATTGCCCTGACCAATATGGAAGATTATGGCAAGGATTCCTTTAATCGCTTTCTCTGGGGCACGCATGTTGCCGCTAAATTCTTTTTGCCTGAAGGCGTGGGCATGGTGTCTTTTGGCTTTGAGGAAAAGGAAGAACTCGCTGAGGTAACGGCAAAGCTGTTGAAGCAGCATCGGGCAGTATTGTGGGAAAAGCACGGGTGTATAACCACTGGCACTACTGTTGCCGAAGCTTTTGACCTTATGGATATATTGAACAAGGCAGCCGAGGTTTTCCTCATCTGTAAAAGCGCTGGCTTCGAGCCAAAGATACCCAGGTAATCGGCTAACTGGGCAAAACGATGCCAGGATTGCCGGTTTGAAGCTCCTTGATGACGCCTTCGGCAAACGCGGTGCTAATCCAGGGGTGGCTGGAGTTGCACCTTCAGCGCCTTTTCGCACCATCGTGCCACCGCCAGCAGTCGGTCTTCTGCTCTGGGAGGTCCTGATAGTTGAATGGCTAGAGGAAGGCCGTCCTTATTCAAACCAGTTGGCAGGCTGATAGCCGGTACTCCAAGAATTGACCAGGGCCCTTGCATGACCGCGCTTCCGGTGGAAGCCAGACCATGGGGTGCAGCACCGGTAGCTCCCGGGGTAAGCAGGGCATCCATCTGATGAAGCAGCGGTTCCATGTCAGCGTATTGCTGAAGACGGGTCTGCAGTGCCTTGGCATAATCGGTGGCTGGAATCTTTAATCCCTCCTCAATCAACCCTCTTATTTTCGGGCCATACTCATCCTTGTGCTTGGCGAACATCTCTTGATGGTTGGTTGCCCCCTCAACTGCCATGATAAGGCGACCGATGTCGCGGATGGTGGCGAAGCTGGGAGGAGGCGTTATTTCCTCCACTTTGGCGCCAGCCTGGCGCAGGCGTTCCACGACCTTTTCAGTATGGTGGCGCATCTCATCGTCGGCGTGTTCAAAGAAGTGCTGTCGCACCAAGCCCAGGTGTGGCGTCTTTTGGCTCTCCAGATTGTTTAGGCAGTCAGGCACTGGCGCATCAAGCGAGCAGATGTCCCTGGGGTCATAGCCAGCGATAGTCTGGAAAACGAGAGCTACGTCGGCTACGGTGCGGGCCAGGATACCTATGTGGTCTAAAGTCCAGCTCAAGGGCACCACGCCATAGGTGCTGATTCTGCCGTGGTGGGGCTTGAAACCGACGATGCCGTTATAGGCGGCTGGGCGCAGCACCGACCCTATCGTCTGGCTACCAAGGGCGGCGAAGCACATGCTGGCGGCAACCCCGGCTCCTGAGCCACTGCTGGAGCCTCCTGGGGTATGGGCGGTATTCCAGGGATTGCGGGTGGGGGCTGGGTCAAGGTAGGCAAACTGGGTGGTTTGAGTCTTGCCCAGGATAATGGCTCCCGCCTCTTTGAGACGAGCCACTGTGGCAGCATCGTAGGAGGGGACAAAGCCAGACCAGAACGGTGAGCCCGCTTCGGTACGCAATCCAGTGGTATAGAAAATGTCCTTAATTCCCAGAGGAATGCCGTGCAGGAGGCTACGTCTCTGTCCCCGGCGCAATTCTCGGTCAAGGCGCTGTGCTGTCTGCAAAGCCCCTTCCCGGTCAACCAGCGCCCAGGCTTGGATCTTCTCTTCCACTGCGCCGATGCGTTCCAGGCAGGAGTTCACCAGTTGTAATGAAGTCAACTCTCCTTTAGCAATCGCTGATGAAGCTTCCATAATGGTTAGTTCATAGAGTTTCTTAGTTGTTGTCATGGTAACTTGCTCCTTCCCACAGGATATTTAGCGCCTATAAATTGCAAGAATACGGCGGAAATGATGAGAGCCGCAATTAAACTTACCCCTGTAATAGTGAAGCTTAGGTTGAAGCCAAACTTGTCTATAAGGTAACCCAGTACCGGCGTTAGTATGCCACTGCCTTCCATGTTGCCGAAGAAGTAAATGCCGAGCGCTGTAGAGCGATAACGTTCTGATACTTCATCCACAATATAGGCTTGGGCAGCCGTGGTATTGAAATATAAAGCAATGCCAATGAAGGCTAACAAGGCACCGATACCTAAACCAGATGGTGCCAGGGTAAGCAGGTAAATGAACAGCCCGTTAGTGAAACACAGTGTTAACAATAGCTTGACTTTGCCCCAGCGGTCAGCGAGGTATCCCCCGACGGGACCTGCCCACAATCCCATGAAGTAAACCAGCGAAATGGAGGCGGCTGCCATCTCCTTGTTGGTGCCGAAATGGTCGACGAGGAACAGCGGAATGAACGATACCACTGCCATAATTACGGCCTGGTTGTAGGTGCTTATGGTGACCAGTGCGATTAAGTGGCGCAGGCGGCCCGTGGTGGATGGTGCTTCAGCAGAACCGGTGGTGGTTTTGGGTGCGACTTTCTTTGCGGGCATGCGGCGTCCCAGAAGCACATAAAGCATAATGCCGAAGGCAACAGTGGGGATGGCCAGACTGATAAACGTGCCGCGCCAGCCCCAGGCAGCAGCAATGCCGGCAGCAACTAGCGGCGCCAGAAAGTAGCTGGCACCGCCGCCAATCATATGGTAACCGAGTGCCTGCCCTCGCCTCCTGGGCTCAACCACAGATGATATCATTGAGGTCGCTGCAGGATGATAGCTACCACCCAGTAATCCCATCAGTATCAGGCTGATGAGCAGCATAAAATAGTTTTGGGAGAGACCAGCTAGGAGACCGGTCACCGCTGAGCCGCCGATGCCTATGGTGAGCATGACACGCGGACCGATGCGGTCGGCAAACCACCCTCCCGGTAACTGGCAGGCACCATAGACTAGTCCGAATGCGGAAATGACCAAGCCAGCTCTAGTGTAATCAAGGGCGAACTCATCACGGATAAAGGGCAGCAGCGGTACAGTCAGCGCTGTCACCAGGTGGTGGGAAAAGTGTGCCAGCACAAAGAGGGGAATCAATCCTGAGAAAAGTGAACGGAAGTTGAATTTAATAATGGCAAATTCCTTTCTGGTGTACGATATACCTCATTGATGGTTAAATGGCTCTTTTCGGTCATTCAGCGGCTACTTTTTCTCGCCCTTTGAATTTGCTCTTGCCCAGCTTTGGTGGCAGTGGCGGTGGGATGATGAGACACCTGACAGCGCATTGCAGACAGCGCCTGCCTTCTTCAATGGCTGCTTCATCGTCCAGTCCAAGCTCAACCTCTTCAAAATTGCCGATACGCTCTTTCACCGGGAGAGCCGGCATGATGGCTCTTGCCCAGTCAAAGAAACCTTCCGTCTTACCAACACAGGGGTCGAATTTGATTTCTGTGGACAGGACTTCGGAAATGTCTCCCGTGCCACCAAGATATTTATCGATGGATGAGGCGGCCATTCTCCCGGCAGCAATGGCTTCAATGACGGAAGCCGGACCACTGACCGCGTCCCCGCCAGCCCATACTCCCTTGGCGCTGGTGGCTAATGTCTCCGAATTAGCCTGAATCACATTGCCTCGACCCAGCTTCAATTTAAATCCTTCAGGAATATCGGGAACCTGTCCGATAGCGGCGATTATGGAGTCAAATTCGGTGGTGAATTCGCTCCCCTTAATTGGTATCGGTCGGCGCCGTCCGCTGGCATCAGGCTCTCCGAGTTCCATTCGGTTGCAGGTTAGCTTGAGTCGTTTGCCTTCCCGGTCAATGCGCACTGGGGCGGCGAGGAAAAGTATCTCAATTCCCTCTTCCAAAGCAGCTTCCACCTCCTCAGGGCTGGCAGGCATCTCAGTTCGGGTACGGCGGTAAACGATGGTAACTTTCCTGGCTCCGATGCGTAGAGAAACTCTGGCAGCATCGATAGCTACATTGCCGCCACCGATGACAGCTACCCTTTCGCCGACGTCAATCTTTTTGCCCAGATTTATCTCTCGCAGGAAGGTGGCGCCATCATAGACGCCGGGGCTGTCTTCACCATCCACCCCCATCTTCATCCCGCGATGTGCTCCGGGGGCGGCAAAAACGGCGTCATAGCCCTGCTCGAAGAGGCTATCAATCGACTCAATCCTGGTATTCAACTTGATTTCAACACCTGCTTCTTTGATGATGTCAATCTCGGCGTTAAGCTTTTCCGGAGGCAGGCGGTAATCGGGAATGCCGACGCGCATCATCCCGCCCGGTTCAGGGAGTGCCTCAAATACCGTAACCGAGTGCCCCTGCTTGGCGAGGTAATAGCCGGCGGTGAGCCCGGCTGGTCCTGAGCCAATGATGGCTACCTTCTTTCCAGTTGGGGGCAATTTTTTGGCCCTTTGCTTCCATTGCCGGTCATCACGCTCTGCGGCTGCCCACTTGAGGAATTTTATGGCAATGGGCGCATTTAAAGCCTGGCGGCGGCAGGCTTGTTCGCAGGGGTGGATGCAGACACGCCCGAGGACTCCGGGGAAGGGCACCTTCTCTCTGATTACGGCTAGCGCCTCAGCAAATTTACCTTCTCCGCAGAGTCTGACATAACGGGGGACATCAATGTGGGCAGGGCAGGCATAGCTGCAGGGGTTGGTCAACTCTTCAGGGTTGATTTCTGGTTGCCACTTGGCTGCCTTATCAATCAGGGCTCCGGTGGGGCAGACCTCCACACAGGCACAGCAGTATTTGCACCCGGAACTGATTAGCGATTTGCCGTCAGATGGTTCTGGCCAGCGCTGACCATCATGGTCAACCATCTTGATAGCTTCAATGCCCCTCAGTTCCTTACAGGCATGGATGCATCGACCGCAACTGATGCACAAATTGTAATCTCTCTCATAAAGAGGGTTATCTCTATCTACCGGCAGACCACGGTACTGCCAGGCAAGTTCTTCTCCTTCCAGTCCAATGTAATCAATCACCTGCTGCAACTCACACTGTCCGTTATAGGGACAGAGCACGCAGCGCTGGGTTACGGCTACATTGCGCAGGCAGATGTCATAAGGTTCGCAGCGGTCACGGCGCTCGCAGATAAGGCACTCACCGGGATGATAGGCGAGGATTTTTTTAAGCGCCTCACGGCGTTCCTCCTGTATCTGGGGGGTATCAGTGCTAACCGTCATGCCTTCAGCCGCTTTAGTATTGCAGGCGGTGACTAGTTCACCCATGCCCTCAATTTTCACCAGGCAAAGTCGGCAGGAGCCATCTGGAGTCAGCATGGGGTGATAGCACAGAGTAGGAATGTAAATGCCCGCCTTTATCGCTGCCTCCAGCACGGTCATTCCCTCGCTGGCTTCAACCTTTTGTCCATCAATGGTTAAAGTGAATTTTTCCATGCGGCACCTCGTCGATTCATCAGGGTTCACCTGCTGACTTTAGCAGTTTGACTAACCTCCAGGAAGTAGACTGGCAGAGGAAAATGATGTCCTCGGTGGGGAGATAATCAGAAATGGTGCGGTCAAACATGATGCTGCCTTCGGGAGGGAATTCTTTGTCGCCTTCCCAGAGAACTAGAGTAAGAGGCACTCGGCTCAAGGCTTTAATCGTTGCCGAGGCATCTCCATAGTCGGCTTCATGTCCACCCAGTGAGAGAGCCATATCTATTAGGCGACGGGGTTGGCTGCCGAAATAAGTGACCAACGGCTTTATAGCTCTCTTGTAAAAGGTCGGGAAATAGCCAGCTCCTTCCGGCAGTTCTTTAAAGGAGATAAGCTTGTTGGAGAGAGGCGTGCCCTTTGCCTGGGTGAAATAATGGAGGAGGAGAATTTGGTCTAACAGGGGAACCTCTTCACCTTTATCCCTCAAGGATATCCTGGCATCCGGGTAGGTGAGTAAATATGTCTGGCTCAGGTATTGAAGGGCGATAGCCTGCTGGGAGGGTAAATGTTGGGCGCCACTCTTACGGCATTGCTCTTCAATATTGTGAATCTGCGCAAGCTGTTCACAGGCCAGTCGATAAGCTAGCTCATAGCCATATTCATCATTCTTTTTTGTCGGCAGAGTCAAACTTTTGTTTTTCATATAGTAATCAGGTTTGATTTCCTGTTAACCTCAACAACTGATTTTTCCCTTAAATCGTGAAGTTGTTTACCAACCCCTCACCCTGTATCCCTCTCCCCTTCAAAAGGGGAGAGGGAAGGAATTTTGAGAGGGGAGAAGTCCCCTCTCTGACTTAATACTCCCCTTTTTGAGATGGGCAAAGCCCCTGATGTATTTCTAGGGCGTTTAAGAGGGACAAAGCCCCTCTTTTTTCTACTCCCCCTTCCTTTACCAAGGGAAGGGGGTAAGGGGGATAGGTTGGCAAACAATCTCTTAAATCCTCCACTTTGACTATATTTCCAGCCAGGAGTGGGAATAGAGCGACTGACCGGTCAGCACCCTGACTGTTTTGGCGTATTTCACCTGTTCCTCGGTTAAAGAGGAATAATCAGGTTTCTCGCCCTCCATCATCCGATGCACCAGGGCAACGAGGTCAGGTCTCCGGCCTCGGGCAATCTTCATCAGTTCAGCATCAAAGGCATCCACGATAGCCGAATATAGCCCGTATTTCATCAGCATCATGAGATAGGTGCGGTTAAGCCACGGTCTGAGTGGGGTAGGTGTTCCGTTAGAAATATTGGATAGCCCCACCACGGATTTGCAGCCCGGGGCGATATCCGCCAGCATGGACATCAGCTCAACGAGGGCTTTGACCTGGTTTATCTCTACCGATACCGGGCTGACGATAGGGTCAATCCAGATCTTCTCATTGGGGATGCCGATCTCATTAGCTTTATAAACGAAGTTCACGACATGCATCGCCCGCTCATTAGCATCACGGGGCATTCCTTCCGCACCCCAGAGAAGACCAATAACGTCAGCATGGTATTTCTTGACCAGCTGCAGTCCCGGCTCCATGCGGTCCGGTTGCAGGGAAATAGAGTTGACCAGGGGAATATTTTTGGCTATCTTAAGCCCCGCTTCCATAGCGACCAGGTTGGTGGTATCCAGAGACAGAGGTTTATTGGTGACCTCCTGAACGGAATTGACCACCCAGGTCATCAATTCATCACCGGCTTTCCGTGCCGGGCCGATGTTCAGGTCAAGATAATCTATTCCGGCTTTAGCTTCAGCCTTGGCTAGGTCCTGGATGGGCTTGGGGTTTCTCTCCTTAAGTGCCGGACCGATAGTCTGCGACATAATATTTATGTTTTCCCCGATTAGAATCATCTTTCCCTCCTACGGTTTCCACGTCTTAATATAGGCAGGAATATGGGCTCCCTCCCTGGGACCGACCAGAATTTCCCAGCCGGATAACTCCTCCTCAAGCCCCCCGCTTTCCACGGCGGCATAGCCAGGGATAACTAATTTCCGGTGCTTGATTTTGTTTTCAATGCCACACTTCTTGACAAACGGGGCGATGATATCAGCGCTGAACTTCCCGGCCGCCCAGGCGGTCATCACCGAAAGTCCCTCAGTGTCCTTGACCAGAAGCCAACTGGGAACCCGGCTGGTCTCAAGGTAGCCCGAGACGAGGAAATAGGTCAGCGAGAAATTGGTGGTAATCAGCACTGGAGAATTTTCACTCGGCCCACCAATCTGGTAAATTCCCTCCGAGGTCGCCAGGGGTCGCTGCGGGTCGGTGAAGATGTTCATCCTTTCCACGAGCAGGGGGAACAGGCTTTCGCCATAAAAATCGGAAAGAACGATGATGCCACCATACTTGGCGACGAACATGGAGGCAAGCAACGCTTCCTTCATCGGGTTATCGGTCATCTCGCAGGGGAAAGTGATGGTGGGAAAACCCAGTGGACGAAACTTTTTCACCAGCGCCACGCTGCGGATGATGACCTGTTCCTCAAATGCCTGACGGGTGGTTCTTGACCCGGCATCGAGGACAATGTTCTTCAGTCCGGCCTGGGTTAGTTTAGTGGTCAACTGAGAGAGTTCTTCGAGACCCGAGGCTTTCACCGCCACCGGGCACTGATTTTCCTTAGCCAGTTGAGCGACACGTTCCAGATTATCTTTGGTGGCGGCATAGATGAGCGGTTTTCGGTCAGCGCAGGCTTTCACCCCGGCAGCCAGCATATCAGGGTTATCGCTCATCAGGATGATGCCGCAATCGCTATTTTGCTTAACTTTATTTACCACGCCTGCGAACTTGGCTGCATCTCCGGACTCGGCCTTGACGGCAATCAGCTCCGGACGAAGGGTAAGCCCCACCCTTTCAAACTGGAACTGCTTAAACTTCTCTATCCTGGCATTGACCTCAGCCTCAGCCATGGTGTCCTTGATGAGGATAGCTATACCAGGCGGGTTCTCAAACCTCTTCTCGTGCCGGAACATGACAGTTTCACCACCAATTTTTATAACCCTGTTACCAACGCCAATGGTAACTGGTAAAATGGGTGGTGCTGAAGCCTCCGCCAGTTTCACCTTTGACTCCTCGGAGACGTGGGGGCAGGCGCTCAGTTCCACCTTACCCGAAGCCAGGTTCATGGCGAAAGCGAGGCAGGTGGGCACACCACAATCGCCGCAGTTAGTTTTGGGCAGCAGTTTGAATATCTCAATTCCAGTAAGTGGCATGATTTGCTCCTTTCTTAGCCAAGGATTGGGTCCATAGTCAGGGCGGGGTGTCCCTTCTCCTGCAGGAAGGGGAGAATCGCTTCCTCGGTAACACCTATGGTCTCATCAGCAATCGTGTCAGCTAGATTGGGCGCACCCAGCTCTTTAGCTCTAATCTTGAGTCGTTCCGTAATCTCCTCCTTCAGCATCTTGGGCATCCAGACCATCCTGAGCAAACCACCATCGCCGATGAGGAATTTTTTCTGGGTGGTATTATATTTGCCGTGACCAACAAAGCCGGGTGTGCTTATCCCGCCGCCGATTGTCCCTGCCAGGGTGGTGAACTTCATTCCGCAGGGAGTCTCTCCTGTGTATTCCCGATTTACGGTCATTACTCCATTGCAGAGAGGAAGAACCACGGCGATGCATTCACAGCAGCCACAGGTGGTCATCGGGTCATTGACGATGCTGTAAAAATAGTAATGGTCTATTTTGCCGCGGGAGGCTTTGCTGACAAACTCGTCCACCCCCTTCCACCGCCCCAGCTTGGTGTTGAGGCATTCTCCTTTGGGTACCGGCTGGTTCGGGCCGGTGGGGTTTATCTCGAAGGCTGCTTTGCAGTCCATCCAGTTGTAGGAGCCACAAAGTCCGGTTCTTTCCGGACTGATGACACAGACGTGGCTGGGAGCAAAAGACTGACATAAAGTGCAGGAGTAATAGATATCAGTGGTTTCATCGGTCATGCCTTCAATGCGGGCATCTCGGGTGGCATATACCGCTTTGGCCTTCTCCACTGTCTCTTTCACCTTCTTCTCTTCGGTATAGAGTCTCACCTGCAGCTTATCAAATATACGGCCGAAGTCCTGGTGCAGCTTGGCATGGAGAATTGTCCCGATATGGGACAGTTTAAAACCCTTTTCCACGGCTTGCTTGCTAACTCGTAGCCAGGCAATGTCCCTCTGCCCGATGTGCATCAGTCCCTGGGCGTAGTTTATCAGGTGGTGGATTTGCCGTTCCAGAATGGGCTCATAGTCCTCCTGCATATTTCGCCCAGCGACTTCCACCGCTATGGCTAGTGGCAGTTTAGAATCCGCCGGCACATCAGTTATCTCTGGCCCAATCACTTCAATTTTGCCATCTTCCACCTCATCCATTCGCTTGCTGGTAACCCATTCCACCATCGGGGTTCGACCACCGCCAGCTTCCAGGTAAATGTCATCCCCGCGAACTCTTTCCCCTTCGAAGGCGGGACCAAAAGCTACCGGAATCGGCAGCTCAGTTACGGTAACTTTGAGTCCCCTTACCTCGATGGCTTTGGCCACGATTTCATGGTGAGGAATATTGGAGACGACGTGCTCATAGGTAGTGATTCCGGTGGGCAAGACCTGAGGTATGGGTGTGTCAGCGATGGTGGGGAAGCCGTAGTTGATGGCTCCGGCAGCATTGGCATACCATTCATCGGTAACATAGCCGAGGGGCAAGGCGAAAGCGAAGATTCGGTCCTTATTATAGATGAGAACCTTCCGGTAGTCCCCCGGTTCAATGCCGCCAAAGGAAAGGGCGGCTCTGGTGGCAAACCCCATGGCGAACACAGCCGAGGTTATATCTGGACCATACGAAACAAGCCGGGTTGGCCAACCAATTTGAACCCCAGCCTCCACCAGCTGTTCGGAAAATCGCTTCCCATTATATTCCGCAGCCATGAAGACATAGATATTCTTCTGCTGCAGCTCTTGAGCGATTTTGGCAGCTAATTCATTGGTCGGTGCTGCTCCAAGGACGGCAGCAAAGCCTGGGGCAGTGCCATCAACAAACTCAATACCCCTTTTTCTCATGATGACGTCATCGGCTGCCCCCAGCCAGATGTTCTCATCACTAACCTCTTCCCCTCTAAGGTAAAAGTCGGGCTGCTCAAGGTATCTTATGGCTTCAATGATTTCTTCGGCGAAGAAGGTAGCCATGCCGGCATCAAGGGCGGGGGCAAGGTAGGGCAGGGGGTGTTCTTCCCTTACCGGTGGAGGCAGTAAAGATTTACATCTTTTCAGGATACGCTCCATGTCACCGAGCTTTTCCACCTTCTCCCCCAAAATCCCGTAAATGACCGGCAGATAGTAAGCGGTATTGGGGAAGCCGACTGGTTCGTTGGCTCCCCATTTGTCCATGGCCTGCTGCCATTTCTGTTCCGCTTTGTTTACAATCTTATGTGCACCTCTAATCGCAGCTGAGGCAATAATTTTAGACATACCCGGTAACCCCCTTCTCTTTTAACACTTAGGCAGCTTCTAGTTCCCGCCTCATTGCCATATCGTAGAGGATTCTCTCTCTGGCTTTATCGATGCCCAGAGCGTGGCGCTTCTTATCAATGTGGGCAATCATGAGCTGAGCCATCTTCATCGGGTCAGTTTCAAACGCCCACATGCCACCATACATTTTCTCCATATCTTTGAAGAGGAAGTCGGTTACTTCCTTGCTTCCCAAGGTAGGCCAGGTTACACCGAATACAGTGAAAACTCCCGAGCTGACAAAATACTGCCCGATGGCGATGGCTTTTTCGCTCATCCATTCTGGTGCTGCCCCGGCGGCGGGCAGGTCACTGATATCATCGCCCAAGCCGCCATCTTTGACCATAGCCGTGGCGGCAATCAGGATGCGGGCATTATCAACGCAGGAGCCAAGGTGCAGCACCGGTGGAATCCCCACCGCTTCACAGACGGAAGCCAGCCCCTCACCGGCGTATTGAGCTGCCGCCTCTGGAACCATCAGTCCAGCTTTGGCGCAAGCCATAGCGGCACAGCCCGTCTGCAGTACCAGTACATCGTTCTTGATGAGTTCCTTGACCAGTGTAACGTGAATATTATCATGGGTAACCCGGGCATTGTTACAGCCAACAACTCCGGCAACACCCCGGATACGACCATTGATGATGTTATCGTTTAATGGCCGGTAGGAGGCACGGAAAAGTCCACCCAATAAGTAGTTGATTGTTTCATGGCTGAAGCCGGCAATCAGGTCAGAGCTTTGACTTGGGATGCGGACATTCTTCCCTCGATTGGGGAAATTATCAATGGCAGCCTTGATTATCGCCTTGGCGCATTCAGTGGCGTGGCGTTCATCAAATTCCATGTGGGTGGCGCCTTCAATTTTGGCTCTCGAATCGGTGGTGATTATCTTGGTATGGAAGCAGCTGGCGACATCTACCAGCCCCTGCATGATACACTGGACATCAACTACTATTGCTTCCACGGCTCCGGTGACTATCGCTGTCTCCTGCTGCAGGAAGTTCCCGGCAATGGGCACTCCATGGCGCATTAATATCTCGTTAGCGGTGCAGCACATGCCCGCCAGATTGATTCCTTTGGCGCCTTTGGACTTGGCGTATTCAATCATCTCCGGGTCTTGGGTGGTCACCGCCAGCATCTCGGCTAACTGTGGCTCATGACCATGAATGATAAGGTTTACCTCGTCCTCTTTGAGCACTCCGAGGTTTATCTGGCTGAGCACCGGCGCTGGAGTACCAAAGAGCACGTCCTGAAGTTCGGTGGCAATCATGCTGCCACCCCAGCCATCCGCTAAAGCCGTTCTAGCACCCTGAAGGAGCAAGTTTTTATAGTCCTGGTCAACCCCCATGTTGGTGCGGTGCATTGCTTCCACCACTTCTCTATCTATACCTCTGGGGGCAACTCCCACCTGCCGCCAGAGTTCCTGCCGCTTCAAGGGCGCCTTTTTTAAGGTCAGCAGTTCTCCCTCCTGCTTACCAAATTCTTTAAGCAGCGTTTCCCCAATATCAGCGGCGATTTCATTGTTGTTGCGGTCGCCAATATTCACGTTGAGGTCTAGGGCTAATTGCAACAGCTTCTGCTCGTCTTTAATTTGGAACTCTGGTGATTTTCCTTTCGCAGCCAGTAGAAAAGCTTCAACTATCCGACGACCGTGGTCGCTATGGGCAGCGGCACCGGCCGCTATTTTTCTAAGGAAGTTACGGGCAGCAATGGTCTCTGCGGTAGCACCACAAACCCCGGTCCGCTTCTTCTTTTCTTCCGGGGTTTCCGCCTTTCCTTTAGGCAGCGGCACCCGGCACGGTCCCATGGCACAGAGGCTGCAGCAACTGCCCTCAGAACCAATAGGACAGGGTTTCATGGTCTCAGCACGTTCAAAAACAATCCTCGCCCCATCCTGAGCTGCTTTATCGACCATCTCAAGGGTAGCTTGGTCAATGCTTTTAATTTCCTTTTTCTTTTCCTCTGCCATCTCACTCTCCTCTCAATCCCTAATTTATAGTTCAGGAAGCAGTCAGTTCCTTAATCATCTCTTTAAGCAGTTTTATTGCCTCAGGATGTCTCATGATTAAAACGTCCGCTCCCGCCAGGAGCAAACACATGGCTGACATGGCTTCCAGCAGGATTCCTCTCTTTTTGGCATCTCCCATCTTGGGGTCATCCGCCTCTGAGATTTTAGCTTCCCTGGTCTTCCACACCTCTTTAGCGATATTGCAAATGATGGGAAACTGGAGTTTATCGTCCTGCTGGGTTAAAGCAGCCATCCTCATCCTTTCCATCACTGAGTAAGCATATTCAATGCCGTAACCGATGCCGCTGACGGTGGGGTCCATGATGATTAGCTCATCAGGTACGCCAAGGTTGCCCAGCAAGATATTAAGCTGCTTGGCCAGGTTGATGTCGATGGGGGTTGATGCCGCGACAGTATGCTGATAACCGATGGCAGCCGCGCCAATCTGCTTATGGTCTCCTTCCTTGACTGGTCCAATAATCAGGTTTTTCCCATGGCATACCTCAGTCACCTTTCGGAAGACCTCGATATCTTTGTCATGGTTACCCGTGCCCCAGACAATGAGCGGAACGTCAATAGCACCGGCTACTTTTTTGACAATCTGGGTAGCTTCATCAGCGCCTCGGTTAAGTCCATCGGGGTCGGTACTTTGCAGTTGCAGACATATCATTTCTGCGCCATAATCATTAATACACTTTTTCGCCCAGGCAACCGGGTCATCAGTTACTCCGGCAAAAGGTTCGAGGGCAGCCTCAGGCCATTCTTCTGGCGGCGCATCATAAACCTCCATAGCTATCTTGGGCGAATGAGGCATCTTACCCTCAAAAAGGTAGAAAGGATAAGCTGTTTCACCACCAACGGTAATTGTCTTATCCCCTTTACCCAGTTTTATCTCTTTAATCTTCCCGCTGTAAGCGGTTTTTGGAACCTCAAAAGCCATTCTGCCTCCTTTGCTTAGGCTGGTTTCTTTCTCTTCTCACTGCCGAACCAGTCTTTTCCGTACCAGTATCTCTCGGCAGTTCGCAGGTATTTGAGCTTTTCGGCTCGGCTCCCCAGCTTCTGGCGCCATCTTCCCATCTCTTCACCCTCGGGTTTGCCTTCCTCAAAGGTTGCTCCCAGCACCTCTACCTTATCTCGGCCTGGAGCCCTCTTTTTCTTAACTTGATATTCCATGTCTCCCTCCTTTTAAGCCAGGCCGGCAGCCAGTTTGGCAGCTTTTACGGTATTCAGCATCAGCATGGTTATGGTCATCGGACCCACGCCGCCCGGGACCGGGGTGATGGCACTGGCTTTCTCCTTGACTGCCTCAAAGTCAACATCGCCAACTAAAATGTCTTTTCCATCGGCGGTTTTGCCAATACGGTTAACACCAACGTCAATCACCACCACCCCTTCTTTAACCATATCCGCAGTTACCGCTTTAGGTTTACCGGCGGCTACTATTAGTATATCAGCCCGCTTGGTGTGAAAGGAAATATCCCGTGTCCCGGTGTGGCACACCGTAACCGTGGCATTGGCTCCTGCTTTCTTCTGCAGAAGTATATTGGCAATCGGTTTGCCGACAATGTTGCTCCGCCCCAGAACGACCACCTCTGTCCCTTCAATCTTAACCCCGGACCTGATTAAAAGCTGCTGGATGCCGTGAGGAGTGCAAGGTAAATAATCAGGCTCTCCTATCATTAATTTGCCCACGTTCACCGGATGAAAGCCATCAACATCCTTTTTCGGGTCGATGGCATAAAGAACCTCAGTCTCGTTGAGGTGTTTAGGCAGAGGTAGTTGCACCAGAATGCCGTGAATCTTGGGGTTTTTATTTAACTTGCCAATAAGCGCCATAAGTTCTTTTTGTGCGGTCTTAGCGGGCAGGTCATGCCTTTCCGAATAGATGCCCAGGGCAAGGGATGTCTTCTCCTTCTGTCCCACATAGACCTGGGAGGCTGGGTCCTCACCGACGAGGACGGTAGCCAGCCCCGGTATCAAATTATGCTTTTCTTTCAGTTCGGCAATCTCCTGCTTTAGCTCCTCACGAATCTGTTTGGCGACCTCAGTGCCGCTGATAATCTTTGCTGTCATTTTTAACCCCCTTTCCTTAAGTTTTTGTTGAGTAAACCTTCCCCGTCTTCCGAAGTTGAGCCATTAAATTATCAACCGCCTTCGCTGCTTTGGCATCGGGCAGGTCAAGAAGCGGCTTTAGTTTAAGGTCATATTCCGCTATGGTCTCGTCTAAGGGAATAATGGCAGCAGGCTCGATGTCCAACCTGGTCAATTCTTCACTAACCAGGTGGTCTATGCCCGCATTAGGAACAAAGTTGATGATTACCGATTGTCTTTTAATTATCAGTTTAAGTTCGTTTATTAACTCTCTTAGACGGGCAATGGTGCGGACGCCTTTCACCGAGTGGTCGGAAATCAGGAGCAGCTCATCAATATTCTGGGTGGTTCTGCGGCTCAGGTGCTCCATCCCGGCTTCATTGTCCATAACCATATAGGCATAGTTTCCACTGAGACTGTCCATGAATTTCCTCAGCAACAGGTTAGGGTAGCAATAACAGGCGGGACCCTCGCCTCGCCCCATGGTTACCAGGTCAAGTCCCCTGCTTTCCACCATGGCATCATTTAATCTGACTTCCAGATAAGCCTCTTTGGTCATTCCTGGGGGAATATTTATTTTCTCCTCGTTAAAAGCGGCAATGATGGCGCCAACGGTCCTTTTGACACTGAGCCCCAGGCTTTCGCCAAGGTTAGCATTGGGGTCAGCATCAACCGCCAGAATTGGTACTAGTCCATTCCTCATCAGGTAGCGGATGACCAGGCTTGCCACCGTGGTCTTGCCACTACCGCCTTTTCCCGCAACCGCAATATTGATACTCAAACCTTTATCCCCTGCTTGGACTCGTTATTTGATAGCTTAGCCAGCCTCTTGCTCACCGTGGGGAACTCTTTGGCATTGGTGTGGGGCAGGAACAGCGCCGCCACATAATTATTCATGAAGTTGACATTTTCACTTAACTCAAAATTGGTCATCATCTGGGCGACTCTTCTGGCATCATCAAGCAGGTCGGTGGAGAAGGAGGTCAATCTTGCTCCCAGAAGCGAGCCATTGCCAATGAAGATAAACCTTTCCCGGGGCAGGTCAGGAAGCAGCCCGATGGTGATTGACTTTTCAATATCAAGGCTGCTGCCGAAAGCACCAGCGATAATCACCTGTTCATAATTGCAGCCAGCCAGTCCCACGCTTTTATTTAAGGTCTGGCAACCGGCATACATCGCTGCCTTGGCGCGCATAAGGTTATCAATGTCTACCTCGGTGATGACAATGTCCTTACCGCTCTCGGTTTCTCTCGCCCAGGCGAGGACATACTCATAGCCGTCTCCGCCCTGCCTTACCCTCTTGGTGGATAAATCAGGGTTGAATTTACCATTCTGACCTATTACTCTGGCTTCAAGCAGTCCGGCAACAATATTGATCAGTCCGGAGCCGCAGATGCCTTTTGGTTTTGCCCCTCCGATAGTGCCAATCTCCGGCTCCAGGTTTGAGGGGTTAATCTTGAAGTCTTCAATAGCGCCCTTAGTGGCGACGATGCCGTGCTTTATGCCGCCACCTTCAAAGGCAGGTCCGGCAGAGCAGGAAGCCGTTGCCATCCAGTCTGAGTTCCCGATCACAATCTCGCCATTGGTGCCGATATCCATAAAGAAGGTTAAGGTTTTGCGCTGGTGA